>CALZLE010000139.1 GCA_945788205.1 uncultured Desulfuromonadales bacterium | reverse complement strand
CAAAGCTGATGATTTCATTGCGCCGTGATTTCGGCTGGATGAAGTCGGGATTCTCTTCAATATACTTGAGCAGTTGGTCCTGATATTTGCTCATTTTGAAGAAGTAGGATTCTTCCTTCAGCTTGGTGGTTTCACGACCGCAATCGGGGCATGTTCCGTCGAGTAACTGAGTTTCTGTCCAGAATGTTTCGCACGGGGTACAGTACCAATCTTCATAGTAGCCAAGGTAAATATCACCCTTGGCCTCAATGTTTTTGAATTGCTCAGAAACCGTATGTTTGTGCCGTTCCTGGGTGGTACGGATAAAGTCTGTATTGGAACAGTTAAGTTTGTCCCACAAGGCTTGAAAGCGCTTAACGACGCGGTCTGCCAACTCGAGTGGCGTTTCGCCGTTGGCTTTGGCGGCTGTCTCGACCTTCTGGCCGTGCTCGTCCGTACCGGTCAGAAAACCGACTTCAAAACCACGCGATCGTTTGTAGCGGGCCATGACGTCGCAGGCCAAGGTCGTGTAAGCATGGCCGATGTGTGGGACATCATTGACGTAATAGATTGGTGTGGTGATGTAAAATGTTTTGCTCATGTAAAGCTCTCCTTAAAACGGATTGCATCAAAAAGTCATATATTTATCAACTGGTGGTGTCTGGCTGCTTCGGCTTGTTGTTCCTCCGCCGTGGCCGCCGTCTGCGTCGCCGGTTCGGATTCTTCTCTTGTTCGGGTTTGTTTCCTGGTGCTTGCTCGGCAGATTGTTTGTCCTGTTGTTTTTGAGCCGGTTTTTGCTCCGACTTCTCCTGCTGCTGTGGCTTTTTCGGCCGCCGGTTGCGGTTGTTCGAGCGCCGGCTTTTGTGCCGTTCATCTTTTTGTGCGCCGTCCTCAGACGATTTAGCTCGCTCCGTTTGCTGTCTTTTCTCCGGCTTTTTCTCGTCTGACTTTGCTTTGTCTGGCGCCGGTTTGTCAAAACCTTTTTTCAACTCATCAACGTGAACCTGGCAACGCTCTCCGTTGGAGCAGCAGACAGTCATTTTTTGTGCCAGCACATCAAGCGCAATCACTTCTGCCGTACCTGACTCCAGTTGGATTTTTTTGCCACATTTTGGCAAGTTTTTGCGTAGCTCGTTGTAGGTTTCGTATTCGTAAGCCAGACAGCAAAGCAGTCGGCCGCACTGCCCAGATATTTTTGCTGGATTCAGGGCAAGCCCTTGCGCTTTCGCCATCTTAACTGATACTGGTGCGAAGTTTCGAAGGTGGCTACAGCAGCACAGCTCCCGACCGCAGACTCCGAGCCCGCCAACCAGCTTCGCTTCATCGCGAACACCGATCTGGCGCATCTCGATCCGAGTGCGGAAATGTTGTGCCAGATCGCGCACCAGTTCGCGGAAATCGACGCGACCATCAGCGGTGAAATAAAAGATGATTTTCGAGCCGTCGAACAGGTATTCGGCACGAACCAGCTTCATCTCCATGTTTCGTTCTTGAACCCTTTTCTGGCAGAACTTGAGGGCATCGTTTTCGCGCTGTGAGTTGCTGTCAGCCATTTCCATGTCAGCCTCATTGGCAAGGCGCTGAACGGCTTTGAGCTTTGGCGGTGCCTCTTCAGGGGGGATCTCACGCACTTCCCGAACGACGGTGCCAAGGGCTCTGCCTCGCTCAGTTTCAACCACCACCATGTCGCCCTTTTTCAGTTCGAATCCTCGGGCATCAAAATCGAAAATCTTACCGGCGGTGTGAAAGGAGATGCTGACTAAACGTAGTGTTTCCATTGTATGTATTTATATCCCTTTGTTGTCAGGCGGCATTCATGCGCATCAGCATGATTTCCATTGCCAGTTGCCGATTGACATTGCGTTGCAGGTGATAACGACCCGTTTCGAGAGCCTCCAGCTTTTTAAGAAGCGTCTGGGTGGTCGCGGTTTTCAGTTGCCGATAGAGTGTTTCTTTTAAATCAAGGTTAACTAGTTCATGCTCCGGGCGACCATGCTTTAACAGCAGCAGGTCACGGTAAAAAGCACGGAATATATCGAGGATCTCTTCCAGGTTTTCTTTGTCGCCGGCCAGTTCGTCAGCTAACTTGAAAAGGGGGATAGTGCTCCCTGCTGATAAGGCCAACAGATTGCGCAACAGCTCGTGCCGTCGCTCTAAATAGAGTTCCTTGTTCTGGCCCAGCGCCTTTTTAAAGCTTCCATCGGATAGTGCTGCCAAAACGGCTGCTTCAGTATCCTTTAAGTCCAACCGTTTTGCCAGTATCTCCGTCAGGCGCTGTTTGGGCAAGCGTTGAAACGGCAGGCGCTGACAGCGCGACCTGATTGTTGTTAGTAGTGCTTCGGGCTGACTGCTGAGTAGAATCATCACCGTATTCGGCTGTGGTTCTTCAAGAGTTTTCAGCAAAGCGTTGGCAGCCGCGGGATTGAGCCGCTCAGCGCCATCAATCAAACAGATTCTATATTCGCCTTCGAGGGGCCGCAGTGACAGTTGTTTCTGTAGCGCCCTGACTTGATCAATTTTGATCGTTGTCCCTTCTGCGTCAAGCAGGTGGATATCCGGGTGATTGTTGTGATCAACCTTGCGACATGGGGAGCAGTCGCCACAGCCTCGCCCGGTTTGACAAAGGAGTGCTCGCGCAAGCGCCAAAGCGACCAGGCGTTTACCGACGCCATCCGGGCCTTCAAACAGGTAGGCATGTGCTACACGTTGATTCGCCAGTGCACGACGCAGAATGTTCTTTTGTCGGTCATGGCCGATGATTGAATCAAAGGTCATAGGGATCCAATTGCAGCGGGTAAAAAAGAGTCTAGGATGTCGGCAACCTGTAGGGTGACATCATCCAGCGAACGACTGGCATCAACTATTTTGATACGGTCCGAGTCGTTGCGTGCCAGAGTCAGATATCCATCTCTGATGCGCTGATGAAAATCGAGCTGCTCCCGTTCGAAGCGGCCCTCCGAGCTATCCTGCAATTCCGCTTCCCGTTGTCTGGCTCTGCCGAGTCCGATTTCAATCGGCAAGTCGAACAATAAAGTCAGTTTTGGTGTGCAGCCACCACTCGCTAAATGGTTGAGTTGTTGTATTAATTTACGGTCCAACCCCCGGCCGTCACCCTGATAAGCCATTGTCGCATCGGTATAGCGATCGCATAAAACCACTTTGCCTTGTTGCAGGGCCGGTCGTACGATCTGCTCAATGTGCTGTGCCCGTGCCGCTGCGTAGAGGAGCAGTTCGGTGCGGGAATCCATCGCGGCATTCTCTGGATGTAATAAGATTCCGCGTATTTGATCAGCGATCGGGCAGCCGCCTGGTTCACGAGTCTGCAGCACTTGCCGATTCTGTCGCTTTAAGCGCTCTGCGAATAAACGTATTTGAGTCGTTTTTCCTGAGCCTTCGATCCCCTCGAAGGTTATGAATGGTGCCATCTATCTATAAAGTCCAAGTTATGAGGGCAACAGTCGCAGGAGACTATTATTGAACAGAGACTCATCCGGCGGCTGAAAAATAGATCATTATAGAGAAAGCGCAGTTGATGAATCAAGTTGAAACATTTCCTTTTCTATGCTGTTTCACTTAAGTAAACAGTTTGTACTGTCGAGGCCTTTTGGCTATACTCCGCAACAATCTTCCTATTTGCCCGGAGACAGCAGTGTCAACATACACCTCAGCACTGGAAATCGCACTCGGATACCAGTTTAAAGATCCGCAATTGCCAATACAGGCGTTGACCCATAAGTCATACAGTAATGAGCAAGCCGATGCTGCTTTACATAATGAGCGGCTTGAATTCCTCGGCGATGCTGTTCTCGAGTTGGCGGTCAGTGATTGGGTCTACCGGCGCTATCCTGATATCCCTGAAGGGGGGCTGACTCGTATCCGTTCAGAGGTGGTTTGCGAGACTGGACTGGCGAAAGTCGCGCAACTCCTGAAACTTGGTGATGTTTTACGGCTTGGTAAGGGGGAAGAAAAAAGTGGTGGGCGTGAGAAGCCGAGTCTGTTATCAGATGCTTTAGAGGCGCTGCTGGGAGCGGTTTACTGCGACGGTGGCTTTGCTGCTGCCTGTCAGGTTGTTAAGCAGATTTTTGCCGAAGAGATCGATTTAACCGCTCGCTCACGTTACGGGACCGATTATAAAACCTGTTTGCAGGAGCGTTTGCAGGCAGGATATGGAAAGTTGCCGGAGTACCTCTTGGCTCAGGTTTCTGGCCCTGATCACGAGCGGATTTTTTCCATGGAGGTTCGCTTTGATGGTAAATTGCTCGGCGCCGGTTGTGGTCCGAGTAAAAAACGTGCCGAGCAGCAGGCTGCTGCAGCGGCACTCGATCATCCTTTAGTTAGAAAGTGTGAGATTGAATGACTGAAAATTTCAAGTCTGGATTTGTTGCTATCGTCGGGCGACCGAATGTTGGCAAATCGACTTTGTTGAATCGTATCCTCGGGCAGAAAATCGCGATTACCTCAAACAAGCCACAGACCACGCGAAACCGCATCCTCGGTATTCATAACTTCACTGGCGGACAGGCCCTGTTTGTTGACACTCCCGGAATTCACAAGCCGAAGGGGAAATTGAACCGTTATATGGTTGATCAGGCGATTAACGCCTGCAGTGATGTCGATTTGGTTCTGTTTCTGGTCGAAGCGAATGATAAGCCAGGCGGTGGCGATGAATACATCCTGCAGCTGTTAGAGAGGGCCAAGTCTCCGGTCTGCTTGGTCATCAACAAGATTGACATGGTTGAGCCGCAGAGTCTGTTGGCACTGATCGATGCCTATTCACAGCGTTTTGAATTTAAAGAAGTTGTACCGATTTGTGCCGAGAACGGTGATGGTGTGCCGCAGTTATTGCAGGCGATTGAGCCATACCTGCCGGAAGGCCCGCAGTTTTATCCCGATGATATGCTCACTGACCAACCAGAACGCTTCATCGTTGCCGAAATGGTGCGTGAGAAAGTGATGCGTCGGACCAGCGAAGAAATTCCGTATGGGGTGGCTGTTCAGGTTGAAAGTTTTGAGGAGAAACCGGAGAAGAATCTGGTGGTCATTCAGGCTGTTATTCACGTTGAACGGGATAGTCACAAGAAAATCATCGTGGGTAAAGGTGGGCAGATGATTAAAACTCTGGGGCAGGATGCTCGTTATGAGATTGAGCGTTTTCTTGGAACCAAAGTTTTTCTGGAGCTGTTTGTCCGGGTTGATAAAGATTGGAGCCAGAGTTCACGCATGTTGCGCGAACTCGGTTACGAGTAGAGAGAAATATACGAAATGTTACCAGTAGTTGCCATAGTCGGCCGACCGAACGTCGGCAAATCGACCCTGTTCAATCGTTTGCTCGGAAAGCGCAAAGCGATCGTTGAAGATTTTCCCGGCGTCACACGCGATCGGCATTATGCCGAAGTGACGCGATTCGACCGTCCTTTTTTGCTGATCGATACCGGCGGTTTTGAGCCCGTCAGCGAAGACAAGTTGCTGACGCAGATGCGCGAGCAATCTCAGTTGGCAATTGAGGAAGCCGACATTATTTTCTTTTTGATGGACGTGCGCGAAGGTCTGACCGCTTCGGATGAAGAGGTCGCTAACATGTTGCGCAAGATCGATAAACCCGTTTTTTACATGGTCAACAAAGTTGACGGTGAAAAACAGGAACTGGGCGCCAGTGAGTTTTATGCGCTTGGAATTGAGAAGATCTATTCAATTTCTGCCGAGCACGGTCGCGGCGTTAATGATTTGATCGATAACCTTGCCTATCTGTTGCCGCCAGCGCCCGATAAGTCGGAACAGGAAGATGAAGTGCGGATGGCGGTGATCGGTCGTCCGAACGTCGGGAAGTCTTCACTGGTGAATCGGTTGCTCGGCTATGACCGGGTGGTTGCAAATCCAACCTCCGGAACCACGCGCGACAGTATCGATACACCTTTTAGCTATGACGACAAAAAATATGTTCTGATCGATACTGCTGGCATCAGGCGTAAAGGCAAAGTGAGTCAAAAGCTGGAGAAGTATAGTGCCGTCAATGCCTTAAAAGCGATGGATCGTGCGCATGTTGTTCTGATGGTAATCGACGCTGAGGAGGGGGTGACCGACCAAGACTTGTCGGTTGCGGGTTACGCCTATGAAAAGGGGCGGGCACTGATTCTGGTAGTCAATAAATGGGACCTGCCGGAAAAAGATGAAAAAACGATGGGTAAATACGTCGAGGATGTGCGGCGACGTTTTAAGTATTTACCCTTTGCTCCGCTGGTTTTCGTCTCGGCGTTGACCGGGCAGAAGGTGAATAAAATTATGCCGGTGGTTGCGGAAGTCTTTCAGGAGTTTAATCAGCGCATTCCGACGGCGCAGCTGAATAAAGGTCTTGAGGAGTTTCTGCAGAAAAATCCGCCATCTATGGTGCGTGGCCAGCGAATTAAGTTTTATTACGCTGCACAGGGGGCGGTCCGGCCGCCAACTTTTATTCTATTTACCAGTCGACCCAAGGATATTCATTTTTCTTACCAGCGCTATTTGACCAACTGTTTTCGGGAAAAATTCGGTTTCGACCGGGTACCGATTCGTATCCAATTCAAAGGTCGTGGAAAACAAGCCTGATAGCGAACAAAATCTTTACTCCCGCCGATTTCTTAGTTATCTTAGACTATCCTTAAAATTGACGTTTATGGATGAGTTATCAGAAACTTAGCCGGGGGAAGCTTTTTTTTCAT
>CALZLE010000138.1 GCA_945788205.1 uncultured Desulfuromonadales bacterium | reverse complement strand
GTGGAAGCATCAAACAGGGGCACACAGCATAAGAACAGCTAACAAACAAATCAATGCGGGCGGAGGACGCTCCCCACTAGAGTTGGCAGCTCAACCAAAAAAGGTGTTTGTATGGCCAGAATTAAAGGGCCACGCAAGATCAATCGTTACAATGATGGATTTAAAACCACCCCGTGCACAGGTTATTTAATCAACCCCTGCTGCAAAAACTCTGAGCGCAGAGCTTCTACCCGTTTTCGATTCACACCAAAATCGGAGTAACCGAGCCTGGCTTCTGAACGCACTGCTATTCTCATTTCGTCCGGGCGCAAATGCAGTTCGAGGTCATCGACAAAACCGAATACGGCGCTGCGGCACTCAGCACGTAAATAGTTGCCTTCAACAATTACGATCTTAGTTCGCGGCAATGCGGCAACTGAGGACTGGACTTTTTGCCAGACCTCTGCGGGTGGCGCTGTCAACAGGAAGGGGTCGATCCGATGCTTGGCGTCACTGGCATCACTTGAAACACAGTTCGGGGATGTTGGACAGGCAGCCAGCTTTGAATTTTTTAGACCAAGTTTCACCGGTGCAGTCCCCCCCGTGCAAGAGACAAAAAACAGACAGAGAAAAAGACTCAAAACAGAGAAAATAATCTGACGACCATTGATCACACTTAACCCTCCTCACCAGCGACCGGCTTGATTGCTTTTTATCCTGTGCATCGCTTGGCTATCTAAATGCTAGCAGAAAACCGTTCCTGCAGCTTGTGCCAAGAACTGAAAATGCGATATTTAAGTACTTAACGGTCGAAATTCATACCGGGGAGGCTCAGCATGCATTTTCTGGAACGAGAAATAATACTCAACACGGGGATTGAAAATCTTTGGCAGTTTATGGCGACCCCCACCAACCTGAATGAGTTGACGCCACCAGAGTTGCATTTTCATATTATGAGCAAATTACCGGACAGGATGTACAATGGTTTACTGATTCAGTATGCCATAAAAATTCCCCTGTTTGGTCGTTGGAACTGGCTGACGGAGATCAAACACATCCGCGAAGGGGAGTCTTTTGTCGATGAACAACGTCTCGGCCCATATCGGCTCTGGTATCATCAACATTTGCTCGAACCGGTGGATGAGAAACAAACACGGATGATCGATCGCGTCAGTTATCAACTTCCCTTTTGGATTGTCGGGGAACTGGCCCACAAACTGTGGATTAAAAAGATGCTGCAGGATATTTTTGCCTATCGGGCCAAACGCTTAACAGAAATTTTTCCATAAAGAGTCACGACGTAACAATTGAAGTTTATTTGCAGGTGCCTGCTCACAGATGGCAACCACATTTGAAGCATTTTGAAGAGTGATCGTCGGGTCGATTCTCAACGGGCCGGAAAGTTTTGCCACCCATGCCATCCCAAGAACTCAAATCCTGGCAACGCCCCGAGCTGCTTTTGCTGTTGATGGCTTTTGCCGTCCCGATCAGCTTTGCGGCCTGGCAGGCGTTGTTGAACAATTTTGCCATTGAACAGGCAGCTTTCACTGGTCGCGAAATCGGGATTCTGCAATCACTGCGGGAGATTCCCGGCTTCCTGGCCTTCGGTGTGGTCTTTTTACTGCTGATTTTCCGGGAGCAGATCCTGGCGATTTTGGCATTGCTGCTGCTCGGGCTCGGGACCGCCCTGACCGGTTTTTTCCCTTCGGTCATCGGCCTGTATCTGACCACCATTCTGATGTCGATCGGCTTTCACTATTACGAAACGATCCAAACGTCGCTGACCCAGCAATGGATTCCCAAAGGGCAGGCCGCTGAGACCTTCGGCCGGATCATTGCTGTCGGTTCTTTTGCGGCAATTGTCACCTTCGGCTTGATCTGGCTGGGAACGACGCTACTGGGTCTCGATTACCGCTGGCTCTACCTTGTGTTTGGCGGGCTGACGATAACGATTGCGCTGCTTGCCTGGCTGGTTTTTCCGGCCTTCCCTCAACAAACGACCCAACACAAGCACATGGTTCTGCGCAAGCGCTACTGGCTGTATTACGCGCTCACTTTTATGTCAGGTGCGCGGCGACAAATTTTCATGGTGTTTGCCGGATTTCTGATGGTCGAGCAGTTTGGCTACTCGGTCGATGAAATTGCCCTGCTGTTTCTGCTGAATGCTTCGCTGAATGTCTTTTTCGCCCGGAAGATTGGCCGGCTGATTTCCCGAATCGGGGAACGCAATGCGCTGCTGATTGAATACAGCGGCCTACTGCTGGTTTTCTGTGGTTACGCGCTGGTAGAAAGCGGCTCGTTTGCCGCGGCACTCTACGTGCTGGATCATCTGTTTTTCGGTCTGGCGATCAGCCAGAAAACCTACTTTCAGAAGATTGCCGCGCCGGAGGATATCGCCTCGACAGCCGGGGTCAGCTTCACCATCAACCATATTGCTGCGGTGGTCATCCCGGTTATCTTCGGCTTGATCTGGCTCCAATCACACGCGCTGGTTTTCTATCTCGGTGCTGCGATGGCGTTGATCTCCTTGCTGTTGTCGAC
Organism: uncultured Desulfuromonadales bacterium; assembly: GCA_945788205.1. Classification (GTDB taxonomy): domain Bacteria; phylum Desulfobacterota; class Desulfuromonadia; order Desulfuromonadales; family Geopsychrobacteraceae; genus Malonomonas. The sequence goes on along the minus strand of CALZLE010000138.1, from coordinate 3,212 downwards.
CTTTATTCCTCGGACACCTGAGCCGGGCAAGGAAACTCGCTGGGTCAAAAATACCACCTCAAGCTAGCCCCTTTTATTTCCGTTATGGCCTGCTAAAATATTCTGGCGGACCCGACCTTCTGAACTCTGTGGTGTAGCACGCAACTCAGGAGCCCTCAATGAGGTATTCGCCCAGCTTGCTGAAAAGCTCCCCAAAAAACGAATCGGTAGCGCTGTACGCCCGCTACCGATCGGATGCTGCCGTCGCCCAGTACTGCGACTTGCACTACGGGCCAGATAAGTTTGGTGTGCCTAATTTCCCCCAAAAAATGGCGCAACTCAGTGCCGCAGAACTGGCCGGAAAACCGCAGCGAAAAGCCCTCGACCTCGGCTGTGCTGTCGGCCGCAGCAGCTTTGAACTCGCAACCTGCTTTGATCAAGTCACCGGTGTCGATTTCTCCGCGCGCTTCATCGACATTGCTCAGCGCCTCAAGCAGCGCGGCAAGCTCTGCTACCAGCTCTCCGAAGAAGGGGATTTGATCTCCGACCAGCAGGTTTTTCTCGCCGATCTCGGTCTGGCAGAAGCCGCCACCAGGGTCTCCTTTCTCCAGGGGAACGCCCAGTGTCTCGAGCCACATTTCTGCCACTATGATCTGATTCTGGCCGCCAATCTCATCGACCGACTCAGCACCCCCGGGAAGTTTCTTGCCAACATCCATCGGCGGTTGGTGATCGACGGCCTGCTGGTTATCGCCTCCCCTTACGACTGGCTGGAGCGCTTCACCACCCCGAAGCAGTGGCTCGGCGGGCGCTTTCGCGCCGGACTTCCTGTAGCGTCATTAGACGGGCTGAAAAAGAAACTCGCCAAACATTTTGTCATGCTTGGCGAGCCGAGGGACGTGGAGTTTGTCGTTCGTGAAACAGCACGAACCTTCCGCCACAGCATCTCTCAGGTAACTCTCTGGCGTCGGGTCCGCTGAATCGAAAACAGCAGATAGCTTGTTTTGCGCTGACTAACTTCCCGCAAGTAAAACCTGCAGGATTTCCTCGGCCAACTTTGCCACCGCACGACTTTGTGCGGCAATCAAGCCAGCGTAGCCGGTGTCTGTCACCGGTTCGATAATTTCACTGTGCCGTTCAACGCTGGACGAGTCCGCTGTTTTTTTCAGCGCCCAATTGACAGAAAGCGTCACCTTGTCACCAAGCTTGCCATCGAAACGGACCACATCGAGGCTTAGCTGAAAATCAGGGCCCGGAGTGCTCGGCCAGAACTCTGGGACGACCTGTACCTTCCGGCAGAACTGTTCCAGGTTTTCCCCCAAACTTTGCTGAAAATTATTTTCCAGCGACCCGGCCCAACGATGGAATTCTGCGTAATCGATGCGGTTCGGTTGTGGGCGGGTAGCGATCTGCGGCTGTTCCAACACCTCCGGAAAATGGAGCAGCTCCGTTTTGATCCGCAGCTCTTTACTCTCGGGCTGACAGAGTTGATCAGTCGGCGACACGGCAGAGAGGGTATAAAAGTTGGCCGTCGGACTGCTGGCACAGGCGGACAACAACAGACAGAGCAACAAGCAGGCAAAGTTCCGACACGATTTCAACGCTCTCATGATCAATCGTCCTTTCCGCGCAGCAGTGCTTCTGGATGACGTTGCAGATATTCAGTCAAGACCCGAACCGAACGCGCTGCCTTGCCCAACTCGTCTAAAGTTTTGCGCATTTCACGGCCGACTCCGGAGTCGGCGCTGTAACCTTCTTCTAGAGTGCTTATGCTGGTTTGCAATTGCTGCATCGTCTGCGCAACTTCCGGCAATACCTCTTGGTTGATGCGACCAAAGAGAATCTCAGTTTGCTGCAGGTTTTTATCCATCAGCGCCAACAGATTCTTCAAGTCATCACCGATGTCCTCCAAGGGCAGCTTTTCAACTTTATCCAAAATCCGGTTAACACTGGCCAACAGCTCTTCAAGCGGCATCGGCATTGTTGGTAACACTGGATATTCCCCATCACGCACAACCTTTTGCGCTGGCGCATCGGGAAACATTTTTAAATCGACAAACATCTGCCCGGTCAGCAGGTTGCCACTTTTCAGCTGCGCCCGCAGACCTTTTTCAACGAAATGATCGATCAGATCGACATCCTCGGCTCTGGTCGTGTTGACCTCTTCAATCCGCTCCGGCTCTAGCTCGATCAAAACCGGAATGATCAAATCCATCTCCTCCCAGTCGAAAGTGAGTTTGACATCGACAACCTGACCAATTTTGATGCCGTTAAACTCCACTGGTGTGCCAACGCTCAGGCCCCGGACCGAATCCTTGAAGTAGAGCAGGTAGTATTCTTTGATGCCATATTCGTGCTGACTGATGCTTTCCCGGTCTTTATGCAGCTCGAAGCTGGCACCTTCTTTGAGCGGATCGTAGGCGCGGATATTGGCCGGGGTCTCGAAAGCGATGCCCCCGAGCAGAATCGAGACCAGCGATTCGGTGGAGACTTTCAGACCGGAGGCATCGATACCGAAATCGATTCCCGAGGCGTTGAAAAACTTGGTCCCTCTGCGCACTTTTTCGTGAAAGGGGGCCTTGATAAACACCTGGATGTTCAGTCGATCACTCTCCGGATCCAGTTCGTAACTGACGACTTGGCCGACCTCGATCCGACGATAATAGACCGGGTAGCCGACGTCGATCGAACCGAGGTCTTCAGCCCATAAAGTGAAATGCGCACCGGGCAGATCCCGCGTCAACACCGGGGCCACTTCCAGACCGGTAAATTCGCTCCGTTCCTCCCCTGACTTCCCCGGTTCCATGCCGATATAAACCCCGGAAAAAAGGGTGTCCAGATCGGAGACCTTGCCGGCAGAGACCTGAGCGCTCACAATCCAGAAAAGCGTATCCTCGGTCAGGTAAGGTTCCGCCGTTCGATCCATCTCAACCGTCACCAGCACATGAGACAAATCGTCACTCAGCTTGATGTCGGCGACCTTCCCGATATCGACTTCCTTATATTTGACTTTGGTTTTGTCTTTTTGCAGCCCTTCGCCACTAGCAAAGCTAATGGTAATCGTCGGCCCGGTCTCGGACCAGGCTTTGTAGCCGAGCCAACCACCGATCAACAACGCCACCAGCGGCACAACCCAGATAATCGAAAAGCCACGCTTGCTATGAACGGCCGCCTGCGGAACCTGCGAGCTCAAGGGTTTCTGTTCATCAGTCATCGCGTTCCTCCAAAGCATC
>CALZLE010000137.1 GCA_945788205.1 uncultured Desulfuromonadales bacterium | reverse complement strand
CTGCCGGAGCTTTTGGAAATTACTCTGGAGCTTGAGGTGGCTGGTCGAATCATCCCTTTCCGTAGTAGTTTTGTGCTACCGGAGGGGCGTGGATGAAAAGTCTGCGCAACGAAGAGGGTATGGCTCTGTTGCTGGTGCTAGTGATTGTGGCTTTGCTCAGCGCCTTATTGACCGAGTTCTCATTTTCGACACTGGTCGATTTGCGCGCCACAGAAACCTTCCGCGACCGGACGCGTTCCTTTTATCTGGCGCGTGGTGGCATCGAAGCTGCGCGGATGATTTTGCAGGAAGATAATAATGAGTTTGATCATCCAGCGGAGTTCTGGGGTGATCCAATGGTAAATGTACCAGCGGGTGAGGGAGATGTCAGCTTGACGATCAGCGACCTGAGTGGCCATTTCAATGTCAATTCGGTCGCTGATAGCCGCGGTAATCCTCAACCGGGCTATCATCGTTTTGTCGTTCTTTGCGAAGAGGTGCTGGAGATTGATCGGCTGCAGGGGCAGGATCTGGCCAATTCGCTGGTGCATTGGTTTAATGCCGACCGCAGTAAGCCGACGCCGGATGATAATTATTACAACAGCTTGCAACCGCCCTACGGGCGTAAAGGAGCAAAGCTGGAGACCCTTGACGAACTTCATCTGGTGCGAGGTTTTGATGCTGGGATTGTTCGGCGCTTGCAACCGTTTCTACGGGTCGCCGGTGCTGAGCAGATCAATCTCAACACGGCTTCGGCGGAAGTTCTCTTTGCCTGGCAGTTCTCTGCGGCAGAGGAGAACGTTGAAATTATTTTTGACCGGCAGGATATTGCCGCCTTGCTCGACTATCGCCGGGAGTCAGCCTTTCGTCAGTTAGGTGATCTGGCGCTTGCTGAGGGAATTGGTGAGCGGTGGCCAGCGGCCTGGTTGCAGAATTCTGTTGGTGTCAAAGGGCACCTTTATCGTCTCGTCAGCCGGGGCCGGGTTAATCAGGGGACCAGACTGGCAACCGCGACAGTGGAAAAAAAAGGCAATCAGCTTCTCAGCCTGAAAGTGGAATAGCATTATGGCAAAGCGTTACATCGGTATTGATCTGGAGGGAACAGAAGCGCGGGTGGCGATAGTGACCGCTGCGTCGGGTTCTACCTATGTCGCACTCGATAGCCGCAGCTGCGATTCTCCCGAGGAAACTGCCGAGGCGATTCGGGAGATGGTCGGTGAGCTGGCTCTCGGTGACAGGCTGGTTACCGCACTCCCTTGCCGTGTTGGTTTGTTTCGTCGTTTGCACTTTCCGTTTCGGGAGAAGCGTAAGATCAAAGCTGCTTTACCTCTGGAGTTAGCCAGTCAGTTGCCGGTGCCCTTAGAAGAGCAATTGATCGCTTTTCTCCCACCTCGCGCTCGGGAGGATGATTACGAAGTTGATGCGATTGTTATCAACCGTCTTGAGGTGGATGACTTACTGCTACATTTCCCAGACCCGGAACATCATCCGCGCCGGATCGATTATTTCCCCTTCGGGTTATTACCGATTCTGGGTGAGCAGGAAGGGATTCTGATTTATTGCCGACGTCTTGAAGTCGTGGTGGCGCTGATTTTTGAAGGGGTGATCTGGGATTATCGGCTTCTGCCGGGAACCAGTGAGCTGGCTGAGGAAGAGGTTCTTGATTTTATCTCCAATCAGGTCAGTCAGTTGGAAAATGCCATCGGCCAAGAGGACCTGCCGCTTTGGGTTATTGGTGCCGGGGTGACAGAAAAAGTGTTGAGCGAACTGCATCAGGCCGATCGGACGATTCTATCTCCGGCGGAAGATGTTTTCGGGCCCGACCTCAAATGTGGTATGGCTCCGGCGGCTCTGCTGGCTCTCGCGGAATTGCGGTCGAGCAAAAAGAGTGATCAGCTGAATTTCCGTCAGGGTGATTTTGCTGCACAGGGGCAGCTGGAGATTTTCCGCAGCAAACTGATGGTTGCCGGGTTGCTGCTGGCGCTGGTGTTGCTTGGTGGAGCCTTCAGTATGCATCTCGGTTATCTGCAGAAAACCCGTGAACATTCACAGCTCAAAACACAACTAACGCAGGTGTTTCGGCAGACGATGCCACCTGGAACGACCGTTGTTGATGTCCCTTTGCAGCTGGAAAGTCATCTTGGTGAGCTGCGGAAACAGGTGCAACTGTTCGGTTTTGGCGGGCAGGGGGCGGCAACGGTACTGCAAAGCTTGTCGACCCTTATCGATCCAGCCATCCGCGTTGACCTGCAGGAATTTAATCTTAGCAATGACACTGCTCGGCTGATTGGCAACACCGATTCTTTTGACACCGTCAATCAGATTGCGGAACAGCTTGGCCGGAATCCTTTATTTGCGCAGGTGGAAATTACCGACGCCAAGTTGGCTGCTGACAACAGTAAGGTCGATTTTGAGCTGCAAATACAGCTCAGTGGAGGGGGGCAATGATCAAGCGTCTCAATCCTCGGGAGCGTTGGGTTGTTATTGGCGGGCTAGCTGTGCTGGGACTGTTTTTTGTCTGGTTCGCGCTTATTAGCCCTTATCTTGCGACGATGGCAACGCTGGAACGGAAGATTACTGCTTCGCAGCGAAACCTGGTCAAAGTGTCTGCAATGAGTGAGCAAATTATTCAGTAACGCCAACGATTAGCGACTGCTCATCAGCGAAGCTCCAGCGGCCGGCCGCTTTTTTCGCAGGTTGAAAGTTTGGCCGAGCAAACCGGGGTGCGGGAGCAACTTCTGGCCATGCGGCCGCAAGCAGCAACGACTCAAGGAGAATTCCGTCAACAACTGGTAGAGATTCGGTTGGAAAAATTATCTCTTGGCCAACTGGTCACGTTGCTGCATGCCGTCGAATATCGCAGCGGCGGTGTCCAGGTGAAATCGTTACGTGTCAAGCCGCGCTTTGAGAATCGTTCTGAACTCGATGCCAATATGGTGCTGATGTCTTTGGAGAAACTGTGAGCCTTTTAGATCATATTCAACTCGGCCCGCAATTTTTGGTCGGTAACCGCAGGTTGTTTGTTTTCTGCCTGCTGTTATTCCTGCTCAGTGGGGCGCTTTCTTTCTGGTTCTTTTTTCCGGCAGAGGTGCTGCAACGTTCTCTGGTGCAGAAAATTGCCCATGAGACAGGTTTGAACGTGGTCGGGAGTGACACCGACATTCTCTTTCCTGCTGGTTTGGAGTTAGACCTTCAGGTCGATTCCGGGCAGTCGGAACTTGTCCCGATTCAGCTTCGTGATCTGCAGTTGACGCCGGCTTGGACCCGGTTGTTAACGGGGACAGCTGCAGTCGATATGCAGGCCGATTTGACTGAGGGTAGCGTTGAAGGACAGGCTGCGCGCTCGGGTCAGTTGCAGCTGGAATTTTTTGATGTCGAACTGTTCGGTTTGCAACAGCCCGATATCCCCTATCGAATTCAGGGTCGGCTGAATGGAAACTTGCAGGTTGCAGATATGGCCAATGCCTTGAATGGGCAGGGCAGTTTCAATCTGCAGTTACGCGAGTCGTTTCTGCATGGGCTCAGTCGTGTCGGTTTGCCAGATCGCCTGGCTTGTGGACTGCTTGAGCTGGAGGGAAAGTTCAATCAGCAGCGGATCAGTGTTGAGAAAGTTCTGTTGACTGAAGGGATCATTGAAGCGAGCGGTGGCGGAACCCTACTGATCGGTGCAACCCCTGAGCAGACCCGAATAAATCTGAACCTGCGGATTCATCCGACACAATCAACCCCTGACAGCGTTCTTGAAATGCTCAAACTGACCAGAGTAAAACCGACTGCTGATGGCAGTTACCTGTTGCGGATTGCTGGAACTCTGGCCCGTCCTGTTTTGCGCTAAGACTTTCTCACAGTGGCGGACATGTTGTTGTTGAAAAAATAAAACAAAAAAAGTGATTTTTCTCTTGCAATTGAAAACCATTATCAATATGATGGAAATCAAGAGAACGAAGCTTGTTGTGGCAGGCGAGCCGAGTTCAACATTGATTCTCCTTTCGTGGTCAAAAAAGCCAGTTGCGCGCCTCCTCGCAGCTGGCTTTTTTCTTTGTTATCTTTCTTCTTCAGTCTGGCCGTTCTCTTCGGGAAGTTTGCTTTGGTTCGGTTGCTCATCGTCCGGTGTCACCAGCTCGCCAATGTAGAGACTGCCGTTGTTGACGAAAACGCAGGCAGGCAAGCCTTCTGCGAGTTGATACAGGCGAAGGGCGTATTCTTCCTCTTTGCCTTCCTCGGGAGTGGCCAGTCCGAGCAAGACCAGGTCGGCATCAGCGCTTTTTTCGAGAATCATTTCCTTTACGCTCTCTCCCTCAGTTTTGATCATCACTTGAACTTCAGCGTCGATGCGGATTTCCGGGATCAGGGTGTTAAGGAAGTTTTCTGTCGTTTTCTGCATCAATTCGTTGGAGGCGACACTGAGGACGCGGATGGTGCTGTTACGCCACTCTGGATTGCGGCTGAGCAGATAGGCGAGCAGCAGCATCAGATCGCCATTACGTTGCAACCCACCCCACCAGATATCGATAACCCGCTTGCTGCCCTCCTGTACCGGTGGCAGCGGTTCGACTCGGCCAATCAGCAATGATTGATTCAGTGGTTTCAGGCGTCGGATAATCTTCATGAAGTCGGTCATTCGTTGTGGGTCGTCCGGCCAGCCGAGAATGACGGTGTTACTTTCAATGCCGGTGGTTCCATTGGCTTGGGCGACGGAGACAATTCCCCGTTCGATATCCTGTACCACATTTACTTCGCCGAACGCGTGGATACCCTCGTTTCGCAGAACCTGCTGCAGGTATAGTTGCCGTTGTTGCAAATCGAGGTCGATTTCAAGCAAGTCGCCCTGAATCAGTTCGCTGACGGTAACGACGCCTCGCTCTTCGCTAAACCAGGCAGCATAACGGACCAGATCGAGCCGTTTTTCGATGTCGCCAACAAACACCAGCAGATGTGGTCGCCAGTTGCGGGCGGTCATCGGTTTCTCAGCCAGTTGTAATAATGACCAGCGTGCCAGGGCTTGGTAGATATCCCGGCGGATATCGCCGAAAGCCTTTTGGCGCAGATGTTTTTTCAATAGCAGCCAGAGGCACAATTCTACGCTGATTGCGATCAGACTGGCAGGCAGGTGGATCAACATCATCACCGCAAAACAGGCCAGTGCTCCGAACAGGCTCAGCCACCAGGGGACATCAACGCGGGGTCGCCAGGACGGGTTACCGGAAAGTTTCTCCAGCGCCGCGACCAGATTGATAATTCCGTAGACGCTGAGGAAGAACATCGAAACAACCGTGGCAACGGAATTCAAATCACCGAGGAATACGGCTCCCAGAGCCAGTATAAGGGTAACCAGTAAGCCGAAGACCGGTTCGGAGTTGTCACCATTTTTGCCTCCGGCCAGTAAGCGGGGCGCCAAATGGTCGCGTGCCAGTGCTTGCAGGGTGCGGGGTGCCCCGAGCATCGAACCGACGGCCGAAGAAAAGATCGCTCCCCAGAGTCCGGGCAGGATCAGCCAGGGGCCGTAAAGGGCAATTTTTGTCCAGATCAGCGGTTCATCACGCAGGGCTGCTGCATCAGCGCCCATAATCAGAATAAAGGGGATCAGCAGGTAGACTGCAAAACCGGTCATGACCGCGAGCAAGGTTCCGCGGGGAATCGCCTTGCGCGGTTCTTCCAAATCGCCGGAAAGGCTCAGTCCAGCCATAATTCCGGTCACCGCCGGGAAGAAGATAGCGAAAACAGCCCAGAAACCGACGGTTTCCATCGGTTGCGGGACTGCTGGAGCAGGGACGCTGTTGCCGAACAGGGCACCCAAAAACAGGGCCAATAGCGAGAGGCCGATCAAACCCATAATCGGCACCTGGCTGCGCAAGGCAGCGCCGGCACCGCGGAAGGAAAGAGCGGCAACCAGAATGATGATGGCAAAGGTGCAGGGCATCAATGGGGCGTTCGGCCAGACCAGCCGCAAAGATTCAGCCAGACCGAAGGCGTAAAGAGTGACCGATAGTGCCTGAGAAAGGAACAGCGGCAAGCCGATGGCCCCGCCGACCTCCAATCCCAGGCTGCGGGAAATCATGAAATATGCGCCGCCGACCCCGACCCGTGAATTGGTCGCAACAGCTGACAGGCAAAGAGAGGTAATCAGGGTGATGGCGTTGGCCATGCTGACAATCAGCAGAGTCTTCCAGACGCCGACCTGTCCAACCACCCAGCCGAAGCGCAGGTACATGATAACCCCGAGGATGGTTAAAACCGTGGGGGTGAAAACGCCGATAAAGGGGCTGAGTTTATTGCTGTGGCGGGTCGGTTTCTTTTTGCCCTGTTGCGGAAAGAAACAGCGGGCAAAGCGTTGCATGAAGGGAGTGTCGTTGAAATGCTGACCCATGCTGTCTCCGAAATCAGTTGTCTGGATTCGTTGTCGGGGGACTGCTGGTAATTATTAGCAGATTTTCAGGTCAGATGCATCATTATTGGAATTATTGCGTTTTTCAATTCTCAATATTGCCACTGTCGAAGCGGTAACCACGGCCACGAATGGTCAAAAAATGCTGTGGTTTGGTCGGATCGATTTCGAAGTATTTGCGCAGTCGGACGATAAAGTTATCGAGGGTTCGGGTTTCGGTGTCCGGTTGCATGCCCCAGACCGATTGAAGTAGTTCGCCCCGTGTAATCAGTTTGCCTTCGTTGTTGATAAACTGTTGCAGCATCTTGATTTCTAGCTCAGTCAGTTGCAATTGTCCGTTGGCCGTTTCTGCGAGGTGATTTTCCAGATCGATACAATTGCGACCGAAGCAGAGCTGTTTCTTGATTGTCGGCTGCCAATTACTGCGGCGCAACAGGCTGGAAACCCGCAATAAAAATTCTTTCAAATTGAATGGTTTCGGCAAGTAGTCGTCTGCTCCTTCGCTGAGGCCAGCGATCCGGTCATCCTCTTCTCCCCGTGCGGTCAACATCAGAATTGCAATCTGGTTTCCTTGCTCACGAATTTGGCGGCAAACCTCCAAACCGTCGATGCCGGGTAACATCAAATCGAGAATAATCAGTGCGCAAGTGTGATTCTGCAAGTGCTCCAAGGCTGCTTCGCCACTCTCCACGTGTGTCACCAGATAGTCTTCCGCTTGCAGATTATAGATGATGCCTTGGGCGATATGTGGCTCATCTTCAACCAGCAGAATAGGGATCTGTTCATTCATCGGGCGACTCTTTTCTGACCAGAGGAATCGTCAGGTGGAAGGTGGAACCGAGGCCTGGTCCCGGACTGTTTAACCAGACCTTGCCACCGTGTCGACGCACGGCATTTCGGACGATAAACAGGCCGAGGCCACTGCCTCGGACGGGACGGTCCCCGCGGCGGATGCGGTAGAACATGTTGAAAACTTTTTTCCGGTATTTCGGATCAATTCCACGCCCTTGATCGGCAATGCTCAAACGGGCCATATTGCCGTCGCGGGCTAAGATGATGTTTATCGCTGGCGGCCCATCGGCGTAGAGTAGTGCGTTTTCTAGCAGGTTCCGCAGCACGGTTTCAATCATTTCAGCGTCAAATTTGGCCATCAAGCCGGGTTCAATATCCCAATCGAGTTTTCCGCTGTTGTTAATGACGGCCTGCTTTTGCAGCAGATAGTCTTCAACCGCGTGTGAAAAATCTCCATATTGCAGGTTGAGATTCCCCTCTTTGTGTTCCAGCTTTCCTGCCCCGAGCAGGTTGTTGATCAAGCCGCTAAGTCGGTCAGTATCGACCTGCATCAGCTTGACGAAGCTCTGCAGCTGTTCGCCTTCGGGGCGGCGCATTTCGATGGTTTCCAGGTGCAGTTGAATCGAGGCGAGGGGGGATTTTAGCTCGTGGGTGACCTGGTTGATGAAATGTCGCTGGGCGCGGTTTAAAGACGCTTGTCGTCGCCAGAAAATGAAGATCACGTAGGTGCCGACCAGAATGGCCACCAGCAGCACAATCCCTTCGGCGAGAATAAACCAATCGGTGGTGTCGGGTAGCCATTCGGCCTGATATTTTTCGGCCAGGTCTTTGAGCTGCTGATGTCGGTTGAGAAACCAGAAAATCCAGGAGACCAGCAAGAAAATCCACAGCAGCTGGATGCCGATAAAAGTAATCAATGGGTGAAATATGCGCCGAAACAGTTTCATGGCCCTATTATGCATCTGCAACCGATTGGAACAAGTGAGTTTTTACACAAATATTACATTTTGCCAGCGAGCTCCGCTGCTACACTGCAAAACCTAAAATAATTCTACAGGAGTATATGAATGGTGGAAGGTTTAACGATCGGTCGACATAGCGTTCCTTACCCAGTAATTCAAGGTGGCATGGGGGTTCGGGTTTCCGGTTCCCGGTTAGCTGGTCACGTCGCCCTTTGCGGTGGCATCGGCTTGGTCGCCGCAGCTGGTTTGGGGCTTGGGTGTGAAGATTATAACGGCAAGAACTTTTTTGCTGCGGAGCGCCAAGGCTTGCTCGATGAGTTGCGCAAGGCTTATGAGATCGCTCCTGATGGTGTGATCGGTGTCAACGCCATGGTCGCGGTCAGCAACTATGATGACGTGGTCCTGGCTTCTTGTGAGGGCGGTGCCAAGGTGATTGTCAGTGGTGCTGGCCTGCCGATGAACCTTCCCGGCTTGACCGCTGATTACCCCGACGTCGCACTGGTGCCGATTGTTTCATCGGTCAAGGCTGCCGAGCTGATCTGTCGTAAATGGCACAAGAGCTTCAAGCGTCTGCCCGATGCAATCGTGGTTGAAGATCCTGATACTGCCGGTGGGCACCTTGGTGAAAAGCCGGAGCTGATCGGCACCGGTCAATACGATCAGTATGCGACGGTGCGCGGCGTTAAGAGTTACCTGAAGGAGAAGTGGAACCTGGACGTTCCAGTCATCGCTGCAGGTGGTGTCTGGGATCGAGAGGATCTGCAGCATGCACTGGCACAGGGCGCTGATGGTGTGCAGATGGGGACCCGTTTTGTGGTCACCGAAGAGTGTGACGCTGACGATGCTTTCAAGCAGGCCTACATTAATTGCACCAAGGATGATATCGGTCTGATCATGAGCCCCGCCGGATTGCCCGGCCGAGCGATAAGTGCCAATATCGAACAGGTTCGGCAGCGTGATGTTGATCTCGATGTGTATTGTCCTTCCGGTTGCTTGAAAAAATGCGCATATAAAGCGAATCGGGAGCGTTTCTGCATTGTTCATGCCCTCGAGCGGTCCCGTAAGGGTGATATGCAGACCGGCCTGGTCTTCTGTGGCACCAATGCTTACAAGGCTGATCGTATCGGCACGGTAAAAGAGGTTTTTGAAGAATTGTTTCCTCAAGCAGAGCGAGATGCCTGCTGAAGACTCTGTTGAAATGAAGATTTAAAACCGTGGATTCGAACAGACTCCACGGTTTTTTTATGCCCGATTCCATTCTTTTGCCTTTCTTTCCCTGAAACGAGATTAAAAGCACCATTTAAAGTGCGTTTTTCTGTATAATTCACAGGTTTTGTTGTTGGAGAAATTACGATTGAGGAGACATTTGATGTTCCGAAAAATATTCCCTCTGTTTTGCTGCTTGTTGATCCTTTGTGTGGCACAGCTGGCTGTTGGGCAGCCAACTGTTGCCGGCGAAAAGGAAGAACGGGTTCAGCTGCTGCAGGAAAAGCTGAAGAAGCTGAAAGAACTGCTGGTGCAGATGGAGGAGCAAAAGCTTAAAGAAGCTCCGCCGACTGGTCCCCCCTGGGAGCCGTTACTCGATTTCGGTTTGGAGCGACCCGCCTACGATCAGTACGCTTATCTGGTGGCACCACAGATGCGACAAGCCGATCTCGATAGCATTTTGCAGCAATTGTACTTCTTTGCCAGTCAGGATGAGTTGAGGGAACGCGGCACCCTGTTTGTCATTCCCGCTCTGCCGTTGGCAAAAGATGAAGCCATGTCGGTCGCTAAATACAATCGTGATCTGGCGGTTGCCATGTTGCGCAAGATTGGTGTTCCTTCGGCTTTGGAGGGGGGCATCATTGTTTCTCCCGATCCGCTTGGTGAAGCAGGGGTGGCCAAAGGCCCGCTGTTGTTGATCGATCTGGCTGGCTGTGATCAGATTTTACGTTCGCGGATTTTTGAACTGTTGCAGACGGTTCGACTCTTCACTGAAGACGGCAGTATTCAGGACTACCTCTGGGCTTTGCTGCAAAACGCAGCCCCGCAGGCCTTTACTGTCGCGGTAGAAGGTGAGCGGATGATGCTGGCGGTTGATAACGATTAGTTTTTCGGCGACCTGTCCGGTCTGGTTATCTTGAGTTTGACACCATAAATGTAGTACGCTCAAAAGATTGCAGAAGGCTTTTTTTGATCAGTTTTGCTGATTATGGACAGCCTTTGTTCGCAGCATATTTTAAGGAGTTTGTATGAGTTCTGAGCAGGAAAAATATATCCCTAAGTGGTTGGCCTGGGAAAGCACCCAGCGCTGCAACCTCAACTGTGTGCACTGTCGCTGTTCCTCTGATATGGAGGCTGCCGAAGGGGATTTTAGTACCGAAGAGGCGTTTAAACTGATCGATGATATCTGCGAAGTCAGTCAGCCGGTTATGGTTTTGTCCGGCGGCGAGCCGCTGATGCGACCCGATATTTTCGATATCGCCAAGTATGGGACCAGCAAAGGGTTGCGCATGTGTATGGCCACCAACGGGACCCTGATCACTGACGAAGTTTGCGCCAAGATGATCGATGCCGATATCAAAATGGTCTCCCTCTCTCTGGATGGTTCCACCGCAGAAATTCACGACGATTTCCGTGCTTCCCCCGGCGCTTTTGAAGGAACTATCCGGGGCGCCGAAACTCTCAAGCGCAACGGCATCAAGTTTCTGGTCAACTCCTCCTTTACCAAGCGGAATCAGCATGATATCGGCAACTGTTTCAAGGTTGCCAAGAGTATTGGTGCCACAGCCTGGTACATGTTTATGATTGTTCCCACCGGCCGTGGTGAAGAGATTATGAATGAGCTGGTGTCCAAAGAAGATTACGAAGAAATACTCGCTTGGCATTACGAGCAGGAAAAGGGTGAGGATGACATTTTGATGCGCCCGACCTGTGCGCCGCATTACTACCGGATTGTGCCGCAGATGGCCAAGTCCGAAGGCGTCGACTTCAAGCGCCGCAGCCTGACCTTCTCGACCGGAGGCGGTAAGGGCTGTATCGCCGCACAGACCATTTGTTTGATCGATTGTTTTGGCAACCTCAAGCCCTGTTCTTATTTCCACTCATCGGTTGGCAATGTCAAACAGGTGCCGTTTAAAGACCTTTGGTTTAACTCAAAAGTTTTCAACGACCTGCGCGATTTCAGTAAGTATGAAGGCAAGTGTGGCGAGTGCGAATTCATCAACGTTTGTGGTGGTTGCCGCGCTCGGGCCGATGCGGTTTATGGCGATTATATGGCTGAAGAGCCATTTTGCAATTACATCCCGCCGCGTACGCAAAAGCGGTTGGAAAAAGAAGCGGCCGAAAACGCGCCGAAGGATTAGTGAACTGAATGGGATGAGGGTCGCTCTCTTGCCCCTCTACGAAAATGTTTGTTTAGCTTTAGGAGATTAACAAAGATGACAGAATACAACTTTCTCAAAGCCTGCT
>CALZLE010000136.1 GCA_945788205.1 uncultured Desulfuromonadales bacterium | reverse complement strand
CCTTCGCGCACCTCCTCCATAATCGTTTCCCGCTCAGTCCGTGGCAGTTCCAGCTCGTCGCAACGAGCTTTCAGTTTTTGCCCGAAAGTGTTGAGGAAAGGCCCGTGGAGGATCATCTCTTTCGATGGAATCAGTTTGAGCCGCTCAATGTTGCCTGCGCTGGAGCGCTGGGTGGCCGAGTCAAAGGGGCGGATCTTTTCGATCCAGTCACCATAAAAATCGAGTCGATAAGGCTGCGCGGCATCGGGCGGAAACAGGTCGATGATATCGCCACGAACGGCAAAGCTGCCCCGCTCCTCAACCAGCGGCACCGGCTGGTAACCAAGTTGCAGCAGGGTTTCGGTCAGTTGCGCGTGGGGATATTCTTCCTCAACGACCAGCTCCAGCGCAATATTCGCCAACACCTGCCGCGGAATCAGCTTCTGCATCAGCGCCCGGACCGGCACCACCAGCGCTTTCAGCTCACCACGGTTGAGCGCCGCGAGGGTTGTCAAGCGGGTCGCTTCCAGTTCTGGGTGGGGAGTCAAGGGGTCGTAGGGGGAAAGCTCCCAGTTCGGCAACAGCGCGATCTCTGCAGGACGATGATGGTAAAACTGCAGATCGGCGATCAGCTGGCGCGCCTGTTGGAGGTCAGCCGTCAGAATCACCTGCAGCTGTTGTACTTTATCGAAAGCCTGTGCCAGCAGATAGGCGTCCTCAGAGCCGTACAGTCCGAGCAGTTCACAGGTCTGGTGACCGGGGGCCGCTTCGTCGACGAAACTTTTGACCGTTGCGTGCTTGATATCCTGGGAGTCGAGTTCCATTTATTTTGCTTATTCTTTCCCTCTCCCCAAGGGAGAGGGTTGGGGTGAGGGGGCTTTCAATAACAATCCCCTCATCCGGCCTGCGTCCACCTTCTCCCTTAGTGAGAAGGAATCACAAAAGCAAAGGGCGTGCAGTTCGCACGCCCTCAACATGTTAAATCAATTTGTTTCTAAAGCTCAATCCCGCGGTACCGCCAACATCCGATCTAAAGTCAGCTTGGCCTGCTCGCGGGTCTCCGGATCAACAGTAATCCGCGGCTCCATGGTCTGCAGGCACTTGAGGATGTCTTCCAGCGAAGTCAACTTCATGTTCGGACAGATCAGCGCCCGACTCGGCAGGATGAATTCTTTCTCCGGGTTATCTTTCTTCAACCGCCAAAGAATCCCCATTTCGGTAGCGATGATAAATTTCTTGGCCGGGTTGGTCTGGGCATACTCGTACATGCCGCTGGTCGAGCAGATGTGGTCGGCCAAAGCGAGAATCTCCGGGGTGCATTCCGGGTGGGCAACCACCGGGGCGCCGGGATGATCTTTTTTCGCCTGCTCGATCTCCTCAACCTTGAGCCGGTCGTGGGTCGGGCAGTAGCCTTCATAACAGATGCACTCCTTTTCCGGCACGTGCTTGGCGATGTAGCGACCCAGGTTGCGGTCGGGCACCATCAGCAGCTTGTCCGAATCGAGGGAGCGGGCGACGTTCACCGCGTTGGAGCTGGTGCAGCAGATATCACTCTCGGCCTTTACCGCAGCGGTCGAGTTAACATAGGTGACAACCGTTGCGCCCGGGTGCTGAGCTTTAAACTCGCGCAGCTGCTCGGCGGTGACCATGTCGGCCATCGGACAACCGGCGTCCTCACGCGGCAGCAGGACGGTTTTCTCTGGAGCCAAAATCGCGGCGCTTTCAGCCATGAAATGTACGCCACAGAAAACGATCACCTGCTTATCGGTTTTCGCTGCTTCCATCGACAGAGCCAGTGAATCGCCGGTGATATCGGCAATTTCCTGAACCTCGTCACGTTGATAATTATGGGCCATCAGCAGAGCATCACGCTCGGCGACCAACTGCTTAATCTGTTGTTTTAATTGCTCTTGATCCATCAACCTGTCTCTCTTCTTTCTGTGTATACGAAACGAACCACGCATACTAGACAAAACCCCCTGTTCTGTCAATCTTTTCGCCCCCCGTGAGCGCTTGACAGTGGCGGGTGAAGGGGCTATTCTCGCCGGGTTGAAATGCTGCTTTTACCTGTCTAAAATAACACGCTTGAGTGTCTGGGGGAGAGGATAGAACCAAATGTTCGGAATTGGAATGACAGAAATGCTGCTGATCGCAGCTCTGGCGCTGATTGTGCTGGGACCGAAAAAACTCCCCGACCTGGCCAGATCGCTCGGTAAAGGCTTTGCCGAATTCAAACGGGCGACCAACGAGTTGAAAAATACCATCGAAGTAGAAACCCGCGCCGAAGAAGTCCGTTTGACGAAGGAAAAGCTGGAAAAAGAAGGGAAGTTGACCCCGCCTGACTCGGCTCCGCCGACCGATGAAGATCTTGCCCCGCAATTCACCTCAGAAGAAGCTGCTGAGCGGATTCGCCAAGCCAAGCTGGCACAGGCCCAGTACGCAGAAGAGGATGCAGAAATCGAGCAGGAGCTCGACCCAACACCTGTCGCTGCCAACGACGCCCCGGAAACAGAGACCGCACAGGAGCAAAAGCAGGATGTCTGAAACTGAAAGCGCGATGCCTTTGGGCAACCATTTAGAAGAATTGCGCAAGCGGCTAATGATCGCTTGCGGATCCTGGCTAGTCGCTTTTCTCGGTTGCTACAGTGTCGCCGAACAACTGTTCGAGCGGATTTCTGAACCGGTTCACCAAGCCCTCCCGGAGGGCAGTTCTCTGGTCTTTATCAGTGCAACTGAACCGTTTTTCACCTTACTCAAAGTCGCCGCTTTGGCCGGACTGGTGGTCGCCTTTCCGATTATCATCTGGCAAGTCTGGGGGTTCATTGCTCCCGGACTCTACGCTGGCGAAAAGAAGCTGGTTCTGCCTTTTGTTTTTTTCAGCAGCCTCTGTTTCGGTTGCGGTACCTATTTTGGCTTCACTTTTGTCTTCCCAATGGTCTTCACCTTTTTGGTCGCCTACGGGACCGAAATCGGCGGTATCAACGCGATGCTTTCGATGGGCGCCTATCTGACTCTGGCGAGCCGGCTGCTAATTGCTTTTGGGCTGGTTTTTGAGCTGCCGATCGTGATTTTCTTTCTCGCCAGACTGGGGATTGTCGACCACAAATTCCTGGCCAAAAACCGTAAATTCGCCTTGCTGATGGCTTTTGTCATGGGTGCGGTTCTGACGCCACCCGATCTTTTCTCACAGACGTCGATCGCGTTGCCATTTATCATCCTGTATGAAGTCGGCATTATTGTCGCCCGACTGTTCGGCAAGAAAAAGGTCGTCGAGGAAGAGGAAGAGGATGAGGAGCAGGATGAACCGGAAACGGCAAGCTGAGGACGGCAACCCATAAATCAATCACTAAGCTCCGCTGGATTCAGCGGAGTTTTTTTGTGCTCGGCATTTTTTCAGACCGGGCCTCACTGCACCCGATTACCACCTGTTACCCCCCTATGACAGAACCCTGATTTCATGCTACCCTTGCCGCCATGAATCTAGAAGACTGGGGCTGGAGCCCTTTTTTTGCAGAACAGTTCGAACCTTGGAGCGTGCGCGGCTTTCTACCAGCCCGTGTGATCCGGGGTGAAAAAAACTATTTCCGCGTCTGGACAACCGAAGGAGAACTGACGGTCCGCTTTGCCGGGAAAATCCGCCATCGCGCCGGCGGAAGAGCCGATTTACCCGTCGTAGGAGACTGGGTTGCGGTTGAGTCACAACCGGACCAACGCGGCCTGATCCACGCTTTACTGAAGCGTAAAAGCTCCTTTGCGCGCAACCTGCCCGGACGACGAAAAGGCAAAGGACAGGAACGGATCGAACAGCAGGTGATTGCCGCCAACGTCGATCTGGTACTGATCGTCTGTGGCCTCGATCGAGATTACAACTTGCGGCGCATCGAACGCTATCTGACCCTGGTCAGCGGTAGCGGTGCCAAAGCGCTGGTGCTGCTGAACAAGGCAGACCTCTGTGACTCCCCCCAGGAGCGTCAATCTGACGTTGAAAAAATCGCCGGGGACAGCCCGGTGCACTGCTGCATGGCCAAAGATCGCTCACAACTCGAGTTTCTCTTCGATTATCTCCAGCCGGGGCACACCTTGGCCCTGCTCGGCTCCTCCGGCGTCGGGAAATCGACGATCCTTAACAGTCTGCTTGACGAAGAACGGCAAAAGATCGGAGCCGTAAGTGAAGCCGTCGGCAAGGGTCGTCACACCACCACCCATCGCGAACTGTTCCTCATGCCTGAAGGTGGCATTCTGATGGATAATCCGGGAATGCGGGAGCTGCACCTTTGGGGTGAAGAAGAGGATCTTGCCGAATCTTTCACCGACATTGAAACCCTGGCCGCATCCTGCAAATTTAACGATTGTGCGCATAAAAGCGAGCCAAGCTGTGCGGTGCTGGCAGAGTCGAAAAAAAGGAGCTAAGCCTTTCGCGGCTGGAGAGCTATCACAATCTGTAAGAAGAATTTTCATATCTGAAACGGCGACGTTGATTGATTTGTCAAACAACGGCATATTATGAGGCTACGCTTTTCCCAGGGAATATACTGAATTGAATTCTGTTTGTTGTTATAGATCGCATTAGGGACAGGGATTTTTTTGCGCTGGATCATCCTGTCACTACTGATATTCTTCCTTCAGCTACCACCATCGGCAGCAGCTGATAACGTACGTGTTGG
>CALZLE010000135.1 GCA_945788205.1 uncultured Desulfuromonadales bacterium | reverse complement strand
GGTGAAGAGAGCATCATCTATGTCCGCACGGATGGCAAGTACGATGTAATTCAGAGGCAAAGCAAAAACTAACTGTGCCAATTTGAGGAACGCAGATTTTTACCAGGGAGACAAGAATAATGCAAAAAACCATTCTTATTACCGGCGCGACCGATGGTATCGGGTTTGAGACAGCCAAAATGCTGGTTTCGCAGGGACACAAGGTGCTTCTGCACGGCCGCAGCCAGATGAAGCTGGAGAAAACAGCAAAAGAGCTTGCTGCACTGTCGGGCGATAAGCAGGTTGAAACTTACCTGGCGGACCTGTCACGGATGGACGATGTGGAAATCCTCGCCAAGGCCGTAGAGGAAAAGTACGCCCAGCTTGATGTGCTGATCAACAATGCCGGTATCTTCAAAGTTGCCGATCCGCTCACAGCCGAGGGGATCGATGTCCGTTTCGCCGTCAACACGCTGGCCCCTTATCTGCTGACCCGGAAACTGCTGCCGCTGCTCGGTTCATCCGGGCGGGTGGTCAATCTCTCTTCTGCGGCCCAGGCCCCGGTCAGCACGGAAGCACTGGCCGGCCGTGAGCGACTGGATGACATGCCGGCCTACGCGCAAAGCAAGCTGGCGATCACCATCTGGTCGCGGACCATGGCGCAATCTCTCGGGCAGAATGGCCCGGCAATCATCGCGGTAAACCCCGGCTCGCTGCTGGCCAGTAAAATGGTGAAAGAGGGGTTTGGAGTGGCAGGTAGCGATCTCGGTATCGGTGCGGACATTCTTTGCCGCGCAGCGCTGTCGGATGAATTTGCCAACGCTTCCGGCCAATACTTCGACAACGATGCGGGACGTTTCTCTTCACCCCACGCAGACGCTCTCAATCCGCAGAAATGTGCAGAGGTTGTACGCGTTATCGAAACTGTTTTGGCAGAACTAACAGGCTAGGAAAGAACTATGCATTACGAAGGAAAAATCTACCGCCCCTGGCCTGAAGCCAACAGCTTACTGATCCAGACGACCATCGGTTGCACCAACAATAAATGCACCTTCTGCGACATGTTTCGGGAGAAGAAATTCAGCATCCGTGAGCTTGAGGATGTGTTTCAGGATATCGAGGAAGCGCGCAGAATGTACCCACGGGTAGAATCGATCTTCCTGATCGACGGCAATGTGCTGGTGGTCAAGACCGACTTCCTGCTGCAGGTGCTGGAAAAAACAAAGGAAACCTTTCCGGAGAACAAAAGGATTGCCCTTTACGGCGGGCTAAATGATTTCGAGCGCAAATCGGTCGAAGAGCTCAAACAGCTCAATCAGGCCGGACTGACCATGGCCTACGCTGGTTTGGAGTCGGGGGATCCGCTGGTGCTGGAACGGATCAAAAAAGGGATGACGGTTGAACAGGCGCTGGCAGGGATGGAAAAAGCCAAGGCTGCGGGGATCGAAATGCTGCTCTCCTTTATCTTTGGTTTAGGTGGCAAAGAAGGCTCCAGGGAGCATATTGTCGAGACCACAAGGCTGCTCAACCTGATGCAGCCGGAAGAGATCGCGCCGATGGCTCTGACCATCCAGCCGGGTACCGAACTGGAGCGAGAGGTCGAAGCTGGGGAGTTCATCCTGCCGACGCCACTGCAGATCCTTGAAGAGGAGAAATACCTGCTGGAAAACCTTTCGTTCCCAACCATGTACTGGGGCGATCACGGTAACAATATCGTGCCGATGTGCGGCAGGTTGCCGGAAACCCAGCAGCTGTTTCTGGAGAAGATCGAACATACAATTGCCACCCATCCGGTAACTAAAGAAGAGACTCTACAGACTTTTGCCTGGTAGGGGGCAAGGCTATTTTCACGAATAAAAAGGAGACAATCGATGGCTACATTAACCATCATCGCAAATATCACTGCTCAAACCGACAAGGTCGATCTGGTCAAGGCTGAGCTGGAAAAGCTGATCGAGGTTACCCGTGCCGAAGAAGGCTGCCTGCAATACGATCTGCATCAGGACAATGAAAATCCAGCTCATTTCATGTTTTACGAGAACTGGGAATCCCGCGCATTGTGGCAGGCGCACATGGGCGCCCAACACCTGCAGGACTACCTGACAGCTACGGAAGAGGCCGTTGTGGAATTTACCGTAAACGAGATGACACCAATCGGTTAAGCTGTGAACGGCCCTGCAGAAGAAAAAAGAAATGGCCCTCAAACAATGAAGGCCATTTCTATTCAGATACGGTGACGAACCTCAGTATGGGCTCAGTCTGCTTTAATGGTTGCCTATCCCGCTGCCGTGCTGAAACCAGCATCCACATAATGGATTTCACCGGTCACGCCGGAAGCCAGATCGGAGACCAGGTAGAGGGTCGCTTTGCCGACTTCATCCTGATTAACTAAACGCTTAAGCGGCGAACGCTCTTCGGCAACCCGCAACTTCTCTTTGAAGTTGGAGATTCCGGAAGCAGCCAGGGTCTTGATCGGACCAGCCGAAACAGCATTGACGCGGATCTTCTTCTCGCCAAGTTCGGCAGCGAGGTAGCGGACCGAAGCTTCCAGAGCTGCTTTGGCAACGCCCATGACATTGTACTGCGGGACCGAACGAACCGCGCCCAGATAGGTCATGGTACAAATGCTGCCACCTTCTTTGAGCACCGGCAGCGCACAGCGGGTCATCGAAACCAGCGAGTAGGCGCTGATATCAAGAGCCAACTGGAAACCTTCGCGCTGGGTTTCACTGAACGGTTTCTTGAGGTCTTCGCGGTTGGCAAAAGCCACAGCGTGAATGACAAAGTCGATCTCGCCCCACTGCTGCTTGATGGTATCAAAAACCGAAACCATCTCTTCTTCGTTCTGCACGTCGCAGGGAAGAATAATATCTGCATCCAAACTCTCAGCCAGCGGACGGACCCGCTTTTCGAGCGCTTCGTTTAAATAGGTAAAAGCCAACTCAGCACCTGCTTCACGCAGCTGTTGAGCGATCCCCCAAGCGATACTCTTGTCATTGGCCAGGCCAAAAATAATGCCCCGTTTTCCGGTCATCAATCCCATGATTTTTCTGTCTCCTTGAGCTTTGTTGTAAAGAATGGTCCTTTTTAACAAAACTGCCAAGTGAAGGCAAGCGAGTTGACAGCCCAGTGAGATTTGCTACTTTTTCTGTTCGACAGATGATGTTTTCATTAGGATAAAAACCGACGGATATTCAACACCATCCTGTTGACGCCGCAAAACAAGCGGGTCATCGTGCCTAACGGTGCCATGTCGAACGGCAGCGTCACCAACTTCTCGGCTGAAGGTCAATTACGGGTCGATTTGACGGTTGGTGTTTCTTACGAAGCTGACGTACCGAAGGCCAAAGAGGTTCTGACCAAGATGATGCAGGACAATCCGAAAGTCCTGCAAGACCCGGCACCAATGGTCGCGGTTTCGGAGCTGGCCGACAGCTCGGTCAATCTGGCGGTTCGCCCCTGGTGCAATGTTGCGGACTATTGGGATGTCTATTTTGAAACCACCGAACTGGCCAAAAAGGTCCTCGACGAGCACGGCATCGTCATTCCTTTCCCACAGCGGGATGTGCACCTTTTCCAGGAATCGGCATAACTCAATCTTTCCGTACCCGGAACAAATTGGTTCCGGGTGCGGAAAAAATCCCCTCCCCCCACGACTCCAAAGCCACTTTTGTTTTACACTGGGACAAAACTATTCTCAGGAGACAAATGATGGCACAGACCCTTTACGACAAACTCTGGAAAAGCCACTTGGTCAGTCAGGATTCCGATGGAACCAGCCTGCTCTATATCGATCGACAACTGCTGCACGAAGTCACCTCGCCGCAAGCCTTTGAGGGCCTTCGTCTCGCCGGTCGCAAACCACGACGGATCGACGCCAGCCTGGCGGTTCCAGACCACAACGTGCCGACCGACGATCGTTCTGTCGAAATTGCCGATCCGGTTTCCCGCCTGCAGGTCGAGACACTGGAACGTAATTGCGAAGAATTCGGCATCACTTTGTTCAAGATGAACGACCCGCGTCAGGGAATCGTGCATGTCATCGGCCCGGAACAGGGCGCGACCCTGCCGGGAATGACAGTTGTCTGCGGCGATTCCCACACCGCCACCCACGGCGCTTTCGGCGCACTGGCTTTTGGCATCGGCACTTCCGAAGTCGAGCACGTGCTGGCCACCCAGTGTCTGATTCAGAAAAAATCGAAATCGATGCTGATTGAAGTTAACGGCGAACTGCCTGCCGGGCTGACCGCCAAGGACATTGTCCTGGCGATCATTGGCCGGATCGGCACGGCTGGCGGCACTGGCTACTGCATCGAGTTTGGCGGCGATACCATTCGCGCCCTGTCGATGGAAGGCCGGATGACGGTCTGTAACATGGCGATTGAAGCGGGCGCCCGGGCAGGGCTGATTGCCTGCGACCAGAAAACCATCGATTACGTTGAAGGGCGCCCCTTCGCGCCGAAAGGCGAACTCTGGCAGCAGGCCGTTGCCAGCTGGCAAAACCTGCACAGCGACCCGGACGCCAGTTTCGACCGGATTGTTCAAATTGACGCCCGCGACCTGCAGCCACAAGTCACTTGGGGCACATCACCGGAAATGGTCGTCAGTGTTGAAGACTCTGTCCCCTATCCCGCCGCTGAAACAGATCCGATCAAAAAAGAAGGGATGATTGCCGCCCTCAGCTATATGGGGTTAGAACCAGGCACCCCGATCGCCGAGATCGAACCGGAGATCATCTTTATCGGTTCCTGCACCAATGGGCGAATCGAAGATTTACGGGCCGCAGCAGCTGTTGCCAAAGGGCGCAAGGTTGCTGCCAAAATAAAACAGGCGCTGGTGGTTCCCGGCTCCGGACTGGTCAAACAACAGGCGGAAGCAGAAGGATTGGATAAAATCTTCATTGCGGCCGGTTTCGAATGGCGCGAACCGGGCTGCTCCATGTGTCTGGCGATGAACAATGATCGTTTAAAACCGGGGGAACGCTGTGCTTCCACCTCTAATCGAAACTTTGAAGGTCGGCAGGGACAGGGAGGTCGTACCCACCTGGTCAGTCCGGCGATGGCAGCGGCGGCAGCGGTTACCGGTCACTTTGTTGATGTTCGCCAGCTGGAGGTGAAATAATGAAAAAGTTCGAAACCTTTACCGGACTGGTTGCGCCACTCGACCGCGCCAATGTCGACACAGATGCGATCATCCCGAAGCAGTTTCTTAAATCG
The DNA here is from genome assembly GCA_945788205.1 of uncultured Desulfuromonadales bacterium. Taxonomy (GTDB): domain Bacteria; phylum Desulfobacterota; class Desulfuromonadia; order Desulfuromonadales; family Geopsychrobacteraceae; genus Malonomonas. The sequence goes on along the minus strand of CALZLE010000135.1, from coordinate 13,029 downwards.
ATCGAACGGACCGGCTTCGGCCCTTACCTGTTTGACGAATGGCGTTATCTCGATCATGGTGAGCCGGGGATGGATTGTACTGATCGACCACTCAACACGGGATTTGTCCTGAATCAGCAACGCTATCAGGGCGCCCAGATTCTGTTGACCCGCGATAATTTCGGTTGCGGCTCTTCGCGGGAGCATGCCCCCTGGGCACTCCTCGATTTCGGCATCCGGGCCCTGATTGCACCCAGCTTCGCGGATATCTTTTTTAACAACTGTTTCAAAAATGGAATTTTACCGATTAAACTGGACACGGTTCAAATTGATGCTCTGTTTCGGGCAGTCGAAAAAACTCCCGGCTATCAATTGCAGGTTGATCTGGAAAATCAGCTGATCGGACTGCCGGACGGCATCTCGGTCGATTTCAATGTCGACCCCTTTCGCAAGCACTGCCTGCTCAACGGCCTTGATGACATTGGCCTGACGCTGCAAAAGGCGACGGAGATAAACAACTACGAAGAACTACGTACGCAGGAAACACCTTGGTTGTTTACTGGCTGATGGTCACACGAAATCCTGAGGCTGGCCGCACTAACTTTCACGGGTTATTGTCGGCCAGCTGCTCTTCCACCTGTCCAATGGTTTTTTCCAGAATCAGATGGTTGACGCCCATGCCCAGGTAACCGGTTTGGCCGTAGGTGTCATACAGGCCTATCTGCTCGATCAGCTTTTCAACATTGTCACAGTGAGGATGTGAGGGTAAAAGCTCTGCGATTGCATAGATGCGCGCCGCCAGATAATCGGGCAGTTCATCCACCTGCTGAGCGTGCCTCGTCGCTTCGCACAATCTCTTTACCAGTTCCGTCATCGCCACATCCTTTTTTCTACGTTGTCCTTATCCCGGCCAGAAATCCATCTTGATTTCCAGACGCCGCAAACTCATGTAAATGTCCTCAATGCTGAAAGCGGTTTTGCAACAACCCGACTCGGCATAAGTGTCAAAATCTTCGACCTGCATCAGCAGCATTTCGACCACCCACTCCTGATCAGCAAAGTTTTCCGGATGTTGGGCCACTTCAAGTAGATGAGGGACAACGTAGTCTGGAATTTCTCCGTCCCGGTTTTCACGTATCGCCGCTTCTGCCAGACGTTCAAATACTGTCATTTAGCTTCTCCCCGCAATTGCACAAGAACCGAAACCACTTGCGGCCAGTCGACCCTGCTGGTCAAGTGACACCAGGATAGGCGAATCGCTTCATCCAGCAACTGCCCCTTCACTCCCATCGCTTGTAAAACGTGGCTCGGCTCCTGCGTGTGCGCGGTACAGGCCGAGCCGTTCGAAAAGGCGAGCAGGTTTTTAAGTGCCGCGAGCACCGAGTGAGCTTCAACCCCTGGAATCGACAGATTAACAGTATGCGGCAGAGTACGCCGCTGCTCACCATGAATAACAACCTCGAATGGTTCCAACGCAGCAAGCAGCTCTTTCTTGAAGGCCTGGCAAGCGTCACGCCGCACCTCGTAATCGCGTTGGGCGATGCGTGCTGCCGCACCGAGACCGACAATCGAATGAGTTGGCAGAGTCCCTGGCCGAAGGCCCTGTTCTTGACCGCCACCCAACATCAGCGGCTTCAGCGGTGGATACGCATTGCCTCGACGGCGACGAATCAGCGCCCCGACACCTTTGGGACCAAAAATTTTATGCGCGCTGATACTGATCAGATCAATCCGTGGCAGCCGCAGCAAATCAAGCTCTTTGCCAAACCCTTGAGCGGCATCGACATGCAACCAGGCGGGATGTTGCTCGAGCACCTGCACGACCTCATCGAGCGGCTGAACGACACCGGTCTCGTTGTTGACATGCATGATCGAGACACACAGGGTTTCAGGCCGCAAAGCTTTTTTCAGCGATGCGACACTAACCACCCCGTTGCCATCGACCGGCAAGAGGGTCAACTCAAAACCCAACTCTTTCAGACTTTCGAGCGGCTCCAAAACTGCCTTGTGTTCAATAACGCTGCAGATGAGATGAGTACGACCGCTGCTCAACCCCGACTCCATTAATCCGAGCAGGGCGAGATTGTTGCTTTCGGTCGCGCCACTGGTAAAAACGACATCATCCGGCTTGGCCGAGACAACCGCAGCGACCTCCCGGCGAGCTTTCTCAACCCCCATTCGCGCGATGGTGCCATACATATGTACCGGGCTGGCCGGGTTGCCGAACTCCTCGACCAGAAAACGCTGAACTTCGCGGGCCACTTCTTTTTCCACCGGCGTTGTTGCATTGCAGTCGAGATAGGCTGGCATCATGCTGTTTCGACCCTTATTTATGCAGAGGTAAGCAGATGGAGCGAAATAATATTAATAAACTACACCGTCATTTCTTGAAGCAGCAACCTATTTTGCTTCTGGTAGCGAAACCTGAAAGGTGTGCGGAGAGATTCCGTGCTGGGTGTCGTGGGCGCGGACGAGGACCTTCGTTGTCCCCTCAGGGACACTGACCCCGCTCAGGGAACGAGTAAAAGGTTGCTCGTTTACATGTGGATGCAGCAATTTCCGGGTGCCGAGCCGGGACGTGCCGTCCGGGGTCCAGATCTCCCAATGATCAGCGTAATGCTGCCAACCTTCGTCTTTATGGCGAAGAGTGACGCTGAACAGGAAGCTGTTGTCAACAGATCGACTATCGCGTTCGGCTGACGCGGCAACAATCTTCACCTCATCGGCGTCAGCCTGCGGAGCGGCAAAAATAACAACTGTTAATATCGAGATCGCGAGGGCAAATTTCATCATTCCCTTCCCCTGCAGAGCGTCCACCTACTTTTCGCTACATGCCTTATAGCGCACACCTATATTTGCAAACATTTTATCGTTACAGCTATTGGTCAGCTGGTCACGGCCCCTTTCGCCGCAGAGGAAACCAGCCGCGCATATTTGGCCAGCACTCCACGTTGATATTTTTCCTGCGGGGCCTGCCAGCCCTGACGGCGACTTTCAATCTCCGCCGAATCGCGCAGCAGATTCAGCTCGTCTTTCTCCAGATCGATCTCGATTCGATCTCCTTCTGCAATGAGTGCAATGGCTCCACCAACCTGTGCCTCAGGTGCAACATGGCCGATCATGATGCCGTGAGTCCCGCCGGAAAAACGGCCATCGGTTATCAGCGCCACACTGTCGCCAAGCCCTGCACCCATCAGCGCTGCCGAAGGTGAAAGCATCTCACGCATACCGGGGCCGCCCTTCGGGCCCTCGTAGCGGATCACAACAATATCACCCGGATTGATGCCGCCAGCGAGGATCGCGGCCAAGGCCTCTTCCTCCCGCTCAAAGACCCGCGCTGGGCCCTGCATGGTCGACAGATCTTTGCCACTCTGCTTGAGAACGCAGCCCTCTTCTGCCAGATTGCCATGTAGAATGCGGATATGGTTTCCAGCTGGGGCATAGGGGGAAGCAACGGGGGAAATGACATCCTGCCCCTTTGGCAACTCGGGAGCGACTGCCAGATTTGCAGCAACCGATTGTCCCGTCACCGTCAGACAATCACCATGCAGATAACCGGCATCGAGCAGCAACTTCATCACCATCGGCACGCCCCCGAGTTTGTGCAGATCGTTCATCAAATAACGGCCGAACGGTTTGAAGTTACCAAGCAGGGGAACCTTGCGAGTGATCTCTGAAACGTCAGCCAGCGATAGCTCGACACCCGCCTCTTTTGCCAGTGCCAGCAAGTGCAGGACCGCGTTGGTCGAACCACCCAGCGCCCAGGCCACCGTCAAACCGTTTTCGAGCGCTTTGCGGGTCATGATCTGGCGGGCCCTGGTTCCTTTTTTGAGCAGTTCAACCAAAGCCCGAGCAGAACGAGCGGCATCTTCTCGCTTGTCGGTTGAAATACGATTGTCTGTATCAACCGCCATATTTGATGCAGAGCCAGACAGGCTCATCCCCATCGCTTCGATGGCAGCTGCCATGGTATTGGCGGTGTACATTCCACCGCAGGAACCAGCACCGGGGCAAGCATGGCACTCGATTCCATGCAACTGTTGATCATCAATTTTACCGGCGGCATGGGCACCGATTCCCTCGAAGGCGCTGACGATGTTCAATTCATCGCCCTTGTGTTTACCGGGGAGGATGCTGCCACCATAGAGGGTCAAACCGATCAGGTTGTTACGGGCGATCGGCATCAGTGCTGCGGGAATGGTTTTGTCGCAGCCGGAGAGAGTGATGACACCATCGACACGATAGCCTTCAGTCATCAGCTCGATGGAGTCGGCAATCACTTCGCGGCTGACCAGCGAATACTTCATCGCCTCGGTACCCATGGAGATACCATCAGAAACCACCGGAGTACCGAAGATAATCGCTTTACCGCCAGCCTTCTCGATCTCAGTCTGCAGCAGATCGCCCAGCTCACGGATGTGATCATTACAGGGCGTACCGTTGGTGTAGGGCACAGCCAAGGCAATCAGTGGCTTAGTAAAATCCTCATCAGAAAAACGGACCGCCCGCAACATGGTTCGAGCAGCGGTTCGTTCAACCCAGTTGCCATCCTGTCGATTGCCGGTGATCTCGTTGCTGCGCCGTTTCATCCCTGACTCCGTTTATTTCTCCAGTGCGGTAACTCCCGTTCTGGCAATTTCTATAACATGCTCCTGCCCGACCTCATCGAGAAAGGAATCGATCCGCCGGGTTGAACCAGCAACCTGCAAAATATGAATATCAGCACTTTTCTGCTCAAGCACTTCAAAGTTATAACGACCGTGGAATGACTCCAGATGGCTGGCGGGAACTTCCAGCTTGACGACTGCAACTTCGCGCCAGTAACTGTGGTCGGTATCCAATTCTTTGACTGAAACAACCTCAGTGAATTTTTCCAACTGCTTGATCACTTGCTGGACCTTCGCCTCGTCATCTTCCCGCAGGGTGATGGTCATCCGACTGACACCCGCTTTACGAGAACTACAGACAGTCAAAGTATCGACGTTGTACATCTTTTTCCGGATCAACATCGACACTTTGTTGAGAACGCCGGGGCGATCGAGCATAAAGGCCAAAATTGCGCGCCGCTTCATGATTTTTCTCCGTCACTGTTACTGGTTTCCGGCGTTTGCTGCCCGGGGCGTTTCACTATCATATCTTCAAAACCACCACCGGCTGGAATCATCGGCAGAATGACTTCGCTCGGATCGCAAACAAACTCCAGCACGATTGCACCTTTATGCTCGATCGCCTGCTGCAGTGCCGGAATGACATCTTCCAATGTTTCAACTTTGCGATACGGGAGGCCATAGGCCTGGGCCATCAACCCGAAATCCGGACTCTGCATCGGTGTACCAGCGTAGCGACCATCAAAAAATAGCGTCTGCCACTGGCGAACCATTCCAAGGTAGCCGTTATTGAGGATGATAATTTTAACGTCGAGTTGCTGCTCCATAATGGTGCCCAGTTCCTGGGCGTTCATCTGGAAACCACCATCGCCACTGATCGACCAGACCCGCTCATCCGGGCGCGCCAGCTTGACACCGATGGCCATCGGCAATGATGCACCCATGGTGCCGGCGCCACCGGAGGCGAACCAGCTGTTCTCGGTCTGGAAATTGTAAAAACGGGCCGCCATCATCTGATGCTGGCCAACGTCGGGAACGATCAGGTCTTGCCCGTCAGTCAGTTCGGAAAGCTGATGAACGATCGTCTTCATCAGCAACTTGCCGTCATCACCGACACCGGTTTCAATCTCCTGCCGCAGATCTTCCGCCATCACTTGCCGAAAGCCTTCAATCTTTTCGAACCAGCGACGTCGCGGTTTGTAGGTCAGCATAGGGTCGCCGGCCAAAACATGCAGGGTCCGATAAACATCGGCGTTGATTGCCACGCTGGTCGCAACATTTTTATCGATTTCCGACGCGTCGATCTCAACATGAATCACGTCGGCATTCTGCGCGTACTCGTTGAGCTTGCCGGTCACCCGGTCATCGAAACGCATGCCGAAAGAGATCAATAGATCAGCTTCACTGATCGCCCGATTCGCCTCGACGGTGCCGTGCATCCCCATCATTCCCAAATGCAACGGATGGTCGGCGGGGATAGCGGAAAGACCATGCATGGTCGATGCGATCGGAATATTGACCTTCTCGGCGAACTTCAGCAACGTTTTGCCGGCGTTGCTGTTGACAACTCCGTGACCGCAAAACATCACCGGCCGTTCGCTGCGATTGATCAGGTCGATGGCCCGCTGCAACGGCTCCCGTTCGGGGGTCGGGTGGTAGTAAAAACCGGGCAAGTTCGGACGGTAGCTTTTTGCTTCGAACTGATAGTCGTCCGCAACCTGACTGTTCTGCACATCCTTGGGAATATCGATAAGAATCGGACCGCCACGCCCGGTATTGGCAACGTAGAAAGCCTCGTGCACGGTCGCTTCAACCTCGTCAGCAGCAAGAGGCATGTAAGTCTGTTTGCAGATCGGCATCATCACACCAACGACATCGCTCTCCTGAAAAGCATCGGTCGCAATGACTCCGGTCGCCACCTGTCCGGTGACCGCCAACATTGGGACTGAATCCATATAGGCGTCCGCCAGCCCGGTCGCCAGATTCATCGCCCCCGGCCCGGAGGTGGTCATACAGACACCGATCTGTGGGTTGCCGGTCGACAGTGATGCCCGCGAGATGCCTTGCGACATAAAAGCCGCGCCCTGCTCATGACGTGACATGACAAAGCGGAACGCACCCATTTTGTCCATCTCATCAAAAATCGGCATAATCGCACCGCCGGTGTAGCCAAAAATATACTTGACGCCCTTGTCTTTTAGCGCCCGCAGCAACAAATGTTTCCCCGTCATAATGCCCTCTTTATCGCCATTTTTTTGTTTACGAGTTAATGAAGGGTCAATCTTAACAAATCCAGTAACAATTAACAGCCCGTAAATGTATTTAATTGAAATAGATGGAGAAAAAGAATTCAGCTCTGCAAATAACTGACGAGTGCTATTCTGTGGTATACTTGGTTTACCTCAAACGCAAAGGAGGACGAAGAGATGACCGTTTCTGATCCACCAGGCCAGTTAGAGGAAAGCCCAAAAATCAAAAAAACTAAAAAAATTCGGATCCAAGTTATGAGCTGATCCGACACAGGCTCCCACGACGGGAACCTCACAGAATGGTAAATGAATACAAAAAGCCCCGAAATAAATTCGGGGCCTTTTGCTGCATAGCTAAACAGTATCAACTACTTACACTTATTACCTTACTATTGTTCTGCTCTCGCCCCCTCGCAAGGCACACCAGCTAAACGTTAAACCGGAAGTGCATGACATCTCCGTCAACAACAGGATATTCCTTCCCTTCAAGACGCAGCAAACCTTTTTCTTTTGCCCCAGCTTCGCCGCCTGAGTTGATGTAATCATCGTAAGCGGTGACCTCAGCGCGAATGAAGCCTTTTTCGAAATCAGTGTGAGTAACACCGGCGGCCTGCGGGGCGAGTGCGCCATCAGTGACGGTCCAAGCGCGAACCTCTTTAACCCCTGCAGTAAAATAAGTGATCAGACCGAGCAGTTTGTAACCGGCATGAATCATCCGATCCAGACCCGACTCTTCGAGGCCCATCTCCTGCAGGAAGTCGAGCTTCTCCTCTGCATCCAGTTCGGCGATCTCTGACTCGATCTTGCCACAGATGATGACCATCTCGGCACCTTCGGACTCGGCGTGCTCGCGTACTTTTTGTACAAACGGATGTGCGCCTTCCAGATCATCCTCGGAGACATTGGCGACGTACAGAACCGGCTTGATGGTGATCAGGCAGAGTTCGGCGATCAGCGCAAGTTCGTCCGCATCCAGATCGACTGAGCGAGCAGGTTTGCCATCGTTGAGCGCTGCACTGACCTTCTCCAGGACAGCGGCTTCAGCTTTGGCTTGTTTGTCACCACCCCTGGCCAGTTTCACATTACGCAGAAGTCGTTTATCGACCGTATCCATATCGGCAAAGTTCAGCTCAGTCTGGATTACTTCGATATCACGCAGCGGATCGACGCTGCCATCAACATGAACAACGTTTTCGTCTTCGAAACAACGAACGATATTGGCAATCGCGTCAACCTGACGGATATGGCCGAGAAACTTGTTCCCGAGACCCTCACCCTTGCTTGCTCCTGCAACCAATCCAGCAATATCAACAAACTCCATGCTCGTTGGCAGAATAGCCTGTGGCTTGACGATTTCTGCCAGCGCATCGAGACGCTTGTCCGGCATCGCCACCACACCAACATTCGGCTCAATGGTACAGAAGGGATAGTTAGCCGATTCGGCACCAGCCGAAGTGATGGCGTTGAAGATGGTCGACTTACCGACATTCGGCAGACCGACGATTCCGCATTTGAAACCCATATCTTTTTCCTTAAAAATGCCGATAGCCGGAGCTTAAGGCCCCGGCTATCGGATTAATCAACTATCAGCAACGCTCTTATACGAGCAGCGGTGCGATAACCAGAGAAACAACACTCATCAACTTGATGAGGATGTTCATAGCCGGACCGGAGGTGTCTTTGAAGGGGTCGCCGACGGTGTCGCCGATAACAGCAGCTTCGTGAGCATCGCCGCCCTTGCTTTCACCTTCAAGTTGACCACTTTCAATGTATTTCTTGGCGTTATCCCAAGCACCGCCACCGTTAGACATCATCAGCGCGAGCAGAACACCGGCCACGGTCGCACCGGCGAGCATACCGCCGAGAGCTTCTTTACCGAGGAAGAAGCCCATCAGCACCGGAGCAACAACAGCCACAACACCCGGCAGGATCATCTCTTTTAGAGCGGCTTTAGCAGAGATATCGACACATTTCTGGGAATCCGGCTTGACGCCTTCCTTCCCTTCGAGCAGGCCCGGAATTTCGCGGAACTGACGACGGATCTCGTCAACCATCTCACCAGCAGCACGACCGACCGAAGTCATGGTCAGAGCGCCGATGAAGAATGGCAGCGCGCCACCGATCAACAGACCGATAACAACCATCGGGTTGATCAGGTTGATCACTTCCAGTTTAACGGTGGTTGCGTAAGCGGAAAACAGTGCCAGCGCGGTTAGGGCCGCGGAGCCAATAGCAAAACCCTTACCGATAGCGGCAGTGGTGTTACCGATCGCGTCGAGGCCGTCAGTGATTTTACGAACATCAGGACCAAGACCAGCCATCTCCGAAATACCACCCGCGTTATCAGCGATCGGACCGTAAGCATCAACGGTCATGGTGACACCAACGGTGGCCAGCATGCCAACAGCAGCAATACCGATGCCGTAGAGGCCGGCAAAGTGGTTAGCGACAAAGATGCCAGCACAAATGATCAGAATTGGAATCGCGCAGGACTCAAGACCAACAGCCAAACCGTGGATGATATTGGTTGCAGGACCGGTCTTGGAGGCTTCAGCAATCCGGGCAACCGGTGCGTGAGCAGTGTAGTACTCGGTCACCTGACCGATAGCGATACCAGCAACGGTTCCCGCTAAGACGGCCCAGAAAACACCTGTCGAGATACCGAGGCCCTTAATGACGAAGATCGCCGAAATCAGGAAACCACCAGCAGCAACGAATGTCGTGTAGTGCAGTGCCTTGGCAGGATCGATACCTTTGAGAAACTTCATCGAGAAGATACCAACAAAGGAGAACAGCAGACCGACCATGGCCATAACAAGCGGCAGAACCATAGCGTTAGTTTGAATCGAGGTGCCACCAAGCTTGGTCAGTAGCTCCGGACCAGCAGCAGCGGCAATCGCCATGGTGGCAATGATCGAACCAACATAAGATTCAAAGATGTCAGCACCCATGCCAGCGGTGTCACCAACACAGTCACCAACGTTGTCAGCGATAACTCCCGGGTTACGTGGATCATCCTCAGGGATACCAGCTTCGACTTTACCGACCAGGTCAGCGCCGACGTCGGCAGCCTTGGTGTAGATACCGCCACCAACACGTGCGAACAGTGCGATGGAAGAAGCGCCCATGGCGAAACCGTTAATATATTTGGCTGTCTCAGTGTCACCACCGAAGAAGATATAGGCAACGCCAACACCAACCAGACCGAGAGAAGCAACGGCAAGGCCCATAACGGCGCCACCGTTGTAGGAAACTTCCAGGGCTTTTGCCTGGCCGTGGGCACGAGCCGCTTCAGAGGTCCGCACATTTGCGCGGGTTGCGGCCTTCATACCGATGAAACCACAAGTCATGGAGCAGAGTGCACCACCAAGGAAAGCGACAGCAGTCTGCCAGTTCATGCCAATAGCAATCAGCACGAAAACGACAACAATAAAAACCGCCAACACCCGATACTCACGACCGAGGAAAGCCATAGCACCAGCATGAATATCATCTGAAATTTCATGCATTCTTTCATCACCGACAGGTTGTGCCTTAACAATCTTGTAGAGCACAACCGCGATTGCGAACCCGATTGCTCCTAAAATAGGAGCCCACATTTGCAGTGTCATCTGTTCCTTGCCTCTCTTTGTGTGTTTAAAGTGAATCCAGCAGGTTACAATTATTAAACTTATTCATTGCCCCAAGCACCCCGTCAGCCAGAATTGTTTCGACAGCGTCAGCGGCAAGATCCAGAACTTGCGGCAACAGTTTTTTCTCTTCAGAATTAAAACGTCCCAGCACGTGGCCAGTGACATCACCTCGCTCCGGTCGACCAATGCCCACTTTGACGCGGACAAAATCTTTAAAACCAGCGATGGCGATAATATCGCGGATGCCGTTATGTCCGCCGTGACCACCTTCCGGTCGAATCCGAATCCGCCCAAGGGGTAGATCAAGATCGTCGTAGATGACAATCAAATCCCCCGGAGCAACTCCGAGGGATTTGTAAGCAGCATTAACACTGGCACCACTGCAGTTCATGAAGGTTTGTGGTAGCAGGATCGTGGTCTCTTCACCCGCTGCACGGCCAACGCCGTAAATCCCCTTATAGCCCTTCTTTTTCAGTGCGATTCGGTACCGCTCGGCAACCCGTTCGGCAACCTGAAAACCGGCATTGTGGCGGGTGCCGGCATATTTATCACCCGGATTCCCCAGCCCAACCAGTAATTTCACAGCAACCTCGCTTCAAGCGAAAAAGTTATTCGGCGTCAACTTCAGCGGCTTCAGCATCTTCAGCAACAGCCTCTTCACCCTCTTCAGTCTCTTCGATATCCTCAAGCTCTTCTTTATGACCCTTCACAGTGATGACGGTAAAGTTAACGTCATATGGAATCTCAGTCCCGTCTGGGGCTGGGACATCTTCAACGTGAAGAACGGTACCGATGACCAATTCGGACACATCGATATCAATCGACTTAGGAATTGCGGTCGGCAGACAGATAACTTCCAGCTCTTTCCGGATAATCTGCAGAGTACCACCTTCTTTTTGCCCGATGGACGTTCCAACCGCATTGACCGGAACCATAAAGGAAACCTTCTTCTTCAGGTCGATTGCGTGGAAATCAGCACAAACCATCGTGCGACGGATTGCGTGCAGATCGAGGTCCTTGAGGACAACAACCTTACCGTCAACCTCAGGAGCACCTTTCAGGGTGAGCAGAGTATTCCAGCCAGCATCTGTGTTGATTGCCGTTTCCAGAGCTTTCGGCTCGACGGTAATAGGTGTTGGTTCCATGCCTTTACCGTAAACAACGGCCGGGACCATACCAGCAGCGCGCAATTTGCGGGCAGCACCCTTGCCGGTATTCTCACGAATTTCTACATTCAGTTCTGCTTGTGCCATCTATCTATCCTCCATCATATTGGGAAACTGGCTTTAAGCCCTGAGTCAGTAAGTCCCTGGTGACGCAACTGCCACCCCTTACCACTGCCCCAGGTTATAACAGGCCGCTCACTTAAACGAATAAGGAGCTGACCGATTCGTCGTTATGAATACGCCGGATTGCTTCCGACAGCAGCTGGCTAACAGATGCTCCTGTCAACTTGCTGCATTTCGCAATTTTATCCGCCGTCGGGATCGTGTTACAGACAATGACCTGCTGCAACGGGCTTGTATCGATCCGCTCCAGTGCCGGCCCAGAAAGAACTCCGTGAGTCGCACAGGCAAACACTTCCCCTGCCCCTTCGCTCTGCAAAGCTGTCGCCGCAGCACAGAGGGTCCCGGCAGTGTCAATCATGTCATCGATAATGACACAGGTCTTGCCCTTAACATCACCGATGATATGCATAACCTCAGAGACATTCGGGCCGCTCCGGCGTTTGTCAATAATTGCCAGACCAGCATTAAGCCGCTTAGCAAAGGCGCGTGCCCGCTCGGTACCACCAGCATCAGGAGAGACAACCACCAGATCTGAGGTCGCGGAACAAATCTTGCGGATTTCTTCCAGCATCACCGGTGCGGCATAAAGATGATCGACCGGGATATCAAAAAAGCCCTGAATCTGACCGGCATGTAGATCCATGGTCAACAACCGATCAACTCCGGCCACCGAGATCAGATCAGCCACCAGTTTAGCGGTAATCGGGGCCCGCGGCGCAACCTTGCGATCTTGACGCGCATAACCGAAGTACGGGACCACAGCATTGATCCTCGCTGCAGAAGCCCGTTTCAACGCATCAACCATCACCAACATTTCCATCAGGTGATTGTTCGCTGGCGCGCTGGTTGACTGAATAACGTATACATCACGACCGCGGACGTTTTCATTGATCTCCACCAAAACCTCGCCATCAGAGAATGTCCGCACCTTTGCATCGCCCAATTTGACCGACAGGTGTTTGCAGATATCTTGCGCCAGAGGTTCGTTGGAATTACCAGTAAAAACTTTAATCATTCCCACGGAAATTTACCTTTTCAGCTAGAAGACGAAAAAACGGATAGGCCATGGCGTAAACCATGACCTAACCAGAACTTATTATATGTAGCTTTTTCAGCGCTCGCCCTGCTTCGATCCCTTCCGAAACGAACGAGTTATTTTAGTGGCTGGGGCGCCAGGGATCGAACCTGGGAATGCCGGAATCAAAATCCGGTGCCTTACCGCTTGGCGACGCCCCAATATTTGACTTTATATAAACTGTTTTTCGACCCGGAG
>CALZLE010000134.1 GCA_945788205.1 uncultured Desulfuromonadales bacterium | reverse complement strand
TTGCCGAAGTTCAAAAACAGGGAGGAATCGCCGCATTTGTCGACGCCGAACACGCCCTCGATATCCAGTACGCAGGGCACCTCGGTGTCAAGGCTGACGACCTTTTGGTCAGTCAACCGGACACCGGTGAACAGGCGCTGGAGATCACTGAAATGCTGGTCCGGAGTGGAGCGATCGATGTTCTGGTCGTCGATTCGGTCGCGGCCCTGACACCTCGCGCCGAGATTGAAGGCGAAATGGGTGATTCTCACATGGGTCTGCAGGCCCGACTGATGTCGCAAGCGCTACGCAAACTGACTGGCACCGTCGCTAAATCGAACTGCTGTATCATCTTCATCAACCAGATCCGCATGAAAATCGGTGTCATGTTCGGTAACCCGGAGACCACCACCGGTGGTAACGCACTCAAATTTTACTCGTCGGTCCGGATGGATATCCGCCGGATCGCAGCCCTGAAGAACGGCCAAGACGTGGTCGGTGGCCGAACGCGGGTCAAGGTCGTAAAAAACAAGGTTGCACCTCCTTTTAAACAAGCAGAATTTGATATCATGTACGGAACGGGTATCTCCCGTGAAGGTGATATTCTTGATCTCGGTGTTGATAACGATATTGTCGAAAAAAGCGGTTCCTGGTTTTCTTACAACGGTGAGCGCGTCGGCCAAGGCCGGGAAAATGCAAAAGTGTTTTTAAAAGAGAATCCAGAGATGACCAACGAAATCGAAACAAAGCTGCGCGACCTCTACGGTCTGGGAGCAGAAACAGCCACTGCCCCAGAAGCAGAATAAAGTAAGCTCCTGCAAATCAGCTGACAGGAAAAAACTATGACACTGAACGACATTCTCGGTCTGGCACTTAAAGCAAATACCTCCGATATCCACCTCAAGGCGGGCTTGCCACCAGTATTCAGAATTGACGGAAATTTACGCCCGCTGCCGAAAGCCCCACGCTTGACCGCCGAGTCGGTCAGTGACATGTGCTACGGCATTATGAACGAAAAACAGCAGCAAACCTTCGCAGAAAAAAGCGAAGTCGATTTGGCTTATGGAGTACCGGGTCTGGGCCGTTTTCGGGTTAACGTCTTTTCTCAGCGCAACTCGGTCTCAGCTGTTTTTCGTGCCATCCCTTATAAAATAGCAACTCTCGATGAACTGCTGATGCCAGAGGTCTTGAAAAAAGTTGCCGAAGAAGCCCGCGGCCTGGTGCTGGTCACCGGTGCAACCGGTTCGGGTAAATCGACCACCTTGGCAGCGATGATCGATTATATCAACAGTACCCGTACCGCCCATGTCGTGACTATCGAAGATCCGATTGAGTATCTGCACCGCGATCGCAAATGCATCATCAATCAGCGGGAAGTCGGTTTCGACACCTCTGGGTTCGCCCCGGCGCTGAAAAGTTCACTGCGACAGGACCCGGACATTATCCTGGTCGGTGAGATGCGCGATGTCGAAACTACCGAAACAGCCTTGGCTGCTGCTGAAACCGGTCACTTGGTCCTCTCAACACTGCACACTATCGACGCCCCGGAAACCATTACCCGGATCGTCTCGATGTTCCCACCGCACCAACAACGCCACATCCGCTTGCAGCTTTCCGGAGTTCTCAAGGGCGTCATTTCTCAGCGACTAATCCCACGCTCCGAGGGCAAGGGACGGGTTGCCGCCGTTGAGGTCATGGTCTCCACGGCACGAGTCCGCGACCTGATTGATGATCAAGATAAAACCATCCACCTTAAAGATGCCATTGCTCAAGGCTACACCACCTACGGCATGCAGACATTTGATCAAGCACTCATGTCTCTGGTGAAGCAGAACGTTATCAGCTTTGAGGAAGCGGTTCGCCAGAGCTCCAATCCGGACGATTTCAAACTCAAGTTCTCTGGCATCGATTCAACCTCTGATGCCTCATGGAGTGATTTCGAGCAGGGAAAAAAACAGGAGAACGAAACCGACGTCGAAGCCGCAGCCAGAACAGAAGGAATGGACGAGGATGGCGAGATCAAAATCGAACGTTTCTGACCCCTTTTCCACGGCGCTACGTCTGCTGACCGGACGAGATCGAACTGAAGCCGAACTGTCTGACAAACTCAGGCAGCTCGGCTTTTCTGCATCGGAAATTGAATCGACCGTCGCCAGATGTCGCAGCTACAACTATCTGAACGACCAGAGATACGCCCTGGAACGTGCACGCGCGCTGTTCCGAACCGGCCGCGGTGTTGGCCATAAGGTGCGGCTGGAGCTCCGCCGCCGCGGCATCGATGAAACCACGGCCAATCAAGCGTTGGAAGAAGTTGCACAGGAATTTGAAACCGCCCAACTGCTTCGTGATCAGCTGCAACGCCGCTTCCCGAACTTCAACTATCTGAACGCAGATGACAAGTTAAAGCGGCGGGTCGTAAGTCATTTTCAGCGCCGCGGTTTTGCGCTGGGCGAAATCTTCTCCGTACTGAAAGATGTGCCGGAATAACCGATTGTTTTAAAACCCTTTTCAATCCGCGCTACTTCGATTATTATCCCTGATTCAATCCGCAAAACTCAATGGTTCGTCCATTTCGATACAGTCACAAGAAAGGTAGTTGCAAATGATCACCGGAAATGAAATCCGCGCCCGCTTCCTTAAGTACTTTGAAGAACGAGGCCACCGCGTTATCTCCTCCTCCTCGCTGGTTCCGCACAACGATCCGACCCTGCTGTTTACCAACGCTGGAATGAACCAGTTCAAAGATTGCTTTCTCGGTGCCGAAAAGCGTGATTATGTCCGCGCAACAACCTCGCAGAAATGTGTCCGTGCCGGTGGCAAACACAACGACTTGGAGAATGTCGGTCGCACCGCCCGGCACCACACCTTCTTCGAAATGCTCGGCAACTTCTCTTTCGGTGATTATTTCAAAAAAGAAGCGATCGCCTACGCGTGGGAATTTTTGACCAAAGACATGGGCCTCGACATCAACAAGCTCTACGTATCGGTTTACACCACCGACGATGAAGCAGCCGATATCTGGCACCAGCAGGAAGGGGTTCCGCGCGAGCGAATCTTCCGTTTCGAAGAGGACAACTTCTGGTCGATGGGTGACACCGGCCCTTGTGGTCCCTGCTCGGAAATCTTCTACGACAACGGTGAGGAGATCGGCTGCGATTCCCCCGACTGCACCGTCGGTTGCGACTGCGATCGCTACATGGAAATCTGGAATAACGTCTTCATGCAGTTCGATCGCCAGCCGGACGGTGAACTGGTCCCACTGCCAAAACCGGCCGTCGATACCGGCATGGGCCTGGAGCGCCTGGCCACCGTCATGCAGAAAGTTCAGTCGAATTACGACACTGACCTGCTGCGCGACATCATCGCCCACATTGAAAAACTCTCCGGCAAGACCTACGGCGACAACAACGAAAATGACGTCTCGATGCGGGTTATGGCCGACCACAGCCGTGCCACCGCTTACCTGATCGCCGACGGCGTACTCCCTTCCAACGAGGGCCGCGGTTACGTGCTGCGCCGAATCATGCGGCGGGCGATGCGCCACGCCAAGATGCTCGGTTTCGAAGATCCGGTACTGTACAAAACCGCCAGCTTCGTACTCGAATTCATGGCGGCAGCCTATCCGGCGGAAGCGGAGCGCAAGAGTTTTGTTGCCAAGGTTGTGCAGAATGAGGAAGAACGCTTCATTGCCACCCTCGATAACGGCTTGCGGATTCTGCAGGATGAGATCGCCAGCCTGGAACAGGCGAAGCAGACCATCATCCCCGGCGAGACCGTTTTTAAACTTTACGATACCTACGGGTTCCCGGTTGACCTGACCGCCGACATTGTTGAAAAAGATGGCTATACCCTCGACGAAGCCGGCTTTGAAACCTGCATGGATGCCCAACGCGCAAAAGCCCGTGCCCACTGGAAAGGTTCCGGCGAAGAGGCGGTCTCGGCAATCTACAAGCAGTTGCTAGATCAAGGCGTTACATCAAACTTCAGCGGCTACGAAAAACGCGAAGATCAGACCGAAGTGCTGGCTCTGATCAAAGACGGCCAATTGGCCGAAGAAGCTGTTTGCGGTGAGACAGTCGAAGTGATCACTGCGGCCACCCCCTGCTATGGTGAATCGGGTGGACAAATCGGCGACACCGGTGAAATCAAAACCGACGAAGCGAGCCTGCGCATCATCGACACCAAAAAACCACTCGAGAACCTGCCTGTGCATGTCTGCGAAGTCGTGACTGGAGCGATCAAGAAAACCGCTCAGGCAACGATCACTGTTGAAGACGAACGTCGCCAGAAGATCGTCCTCAATCATACCGCAACTCACTTGCTTCAGGCGGCGCTGCAGAAAATCCTCGGTGACCACATCAAGCAGGCCGGTTCGCTGGTTGAGCCAGATCGGCTGCGTTTCGATTTCACTCATTTTTCGCCGGTCAGTCGTGAAGAAATCGTCAAAATTGAAGAAGAGGTCAATAGACAGATCCGCGTTAACGCAACGGTTGACTCTCAGGTCATGGCCGCCGATGAAGCTCAGGCCGCCGGGGCAATGGCTCTGTTCGGCGAAAAATATGGCGATGAAGTCCGCGTCATAACCATCGGTGATTACAGCATGGAACTGTGCGGTGGCACCCACGCCCGAGCCGCTGGCGACATCGGTCTGTTCCGTATTCTCTCTGAGGGTGGCATCGCTGCCGGAGTCCGACGAATCGAAGCAGTCACCGGCACTGGCGCGCTGGCTCAGGTCCATCAACAACAGCAAACCCTGCAACGACTGGCCGGCCTGGTAAAGGCCGATCCACAACAACTGGAAACCCGCCTGCAGAAACTGCTCGAACAGCAAAAAGAGCTGGAAAAAGAACTGGAACAGTTACAATCCAAAGCTAACGCTGATCGCAGTGGTGAGTTGCTCAATCAGGCTCAGGATGTTGCCGGGGTCAAACTCCTCGCGGTTAAGGTTGAGGGGATCGACGGCAAAGGGCTACGCGAATTTTCTGACCAGCTGCGCGACAAGCTCGGCTCGGGAGTCATGGTGCTGGCATCAACCGAAGGTGGCAAAGTCGCCCTGCTGGTCGCGGTAACAAAAGACCTGATCGGCAAAGTCAAAGCGGGGGATCTAATCAAACCTCTGGCTGCGGTCGTTGGTGGCCGAGGAGGCGGAAAGCCAGAGCTGGCACAGGCAGGCGGTCCCGAAGTCGACAAGGTCGAGGCGCTATTACAAGCCGCGCCGGAACAGCTGCAACAACTGCTCAGCTGAAAATTCGAAAAACCAGAAAACTAGACATCGTTGCCGAATCAGCTATATTTTACTGATCTGTCAGATGGAACTCATCCTCTTAACCACTGGGCTATCAAACGATGCTGCAACAGGAATTGACCGGCGTGCCTGAGCTGGTTCAGGAACAGAAGAAAAAGACCCTGCTGGTCGTTGATGATGAACCGATTATCTGTCAACTCTGCGCCAGAGCGCTGAATAATTTCGATGTCATTCAGGCTGGGGATGGCCGTCAGGCGCTGAACATGCTTGACGGCAGTGATGTCGACATTATTCTCAGTGACATCATGATGCCGAACCTCAGTGGCCTTGACCTACTGCGCACGGTCAAAAAGCAACAGCCTGACCTGGCCGTCATTCTGATGACCGGCTACACCGACAAAGAGGTCATCCTACAAGCCTTAAAAGCTGGCGCGGATGACTTCATCAGTAAACCGATCAACCTGCTGCAACTGCGCACCACCGTCGACAAAGTCCTCGACAAGCTGTTGATGCGACAGGAACTGGCCAACCTTAAACAGCTGGACAAGCTCAAAAGTGATTTTCTTGGCCTGATCTCGCATAAACTAAAAACGCCAACCACTGCTATCTCCCTGTTTATACAAAACATTGCTGAAGGAATCGGTGACCCCACGCAGGAGAGCTTTCAAAAAACCATGACCATGGTTCAAGCAGAAACTCTTCACTTAGAGCATCTGATTCAAGACCTGCTCTACTTCAGCAACGTTATTCTGCAGGAAAGTCAACTACAACTGGAACCCGTTGAACTCGGACGGATCGCTCGGCAAGTCGCCACATCTCTAGAGCTGTCAGCAGCCAACCGGGAAATCGACTTTCAAGTTTCCATCGAGCCGCCACTCCCCCCAAAGC
>CALZLE010000133.1 GCA_945788205.1 uncultured Desulfuromonadales bacterium | reverse complement strand
GGTGAAAATTGTCGCCATCGAACCAGCCAACTCAGCAACCCTCTCTGGCGGTGATGTTGGACCCCATGCAATTCAGGGTATCGGCGCGGGCTTTGTGCCGGACATCCTTGAGCAGGACAGCTACGACCAGGTTGTCACGGTGAAAGATGAAGAAGCAATCCGGATGACCAAAAAACTGGCGGTCCAGGAAGGTTTGCTGTGCGGCATCTCTTCCGGAGCCAATGTGTCCGTTGCCGCCAAACTTGCCAGTAAAATGGACAAGGATCAGAACGTCGTCACCATTATCTGCGATACCGGAGAACGGTATCTTTCAACCGGAATTTTTGATTGAAGATATGAACCTGACTGAAAAATACCACAACCTCAAGCAATCGTTAGCCCAGTTTGATTCTGTTGTGGTGGCCTTTTCTGGCGGCGTCGACTCAACCTTTCTGCTCAAAGTTGCCACCGAGGTTCTTGGCCCACAGAAGGTTCTGGCGCTCACGGCGATATCACCGATCTATCCAGAGTTTGAATCTGCACAAAGCAGCAGACTGGCCAAAACAATCGGCGTCGAGCAACAACTGGTCGAAAATAACGAGCTGGAGATTCCAGAGTTTACTGCGAACCACCCACGTCGTTGTTATCACTGCAAGCTGGCCTTGTTCAGTAGATTCCTGCAGCTGGCCAAAGAGAAAGGCTACCAAACGGTACTGGACGGTTCCAATCTGGACGATCTGGCCGATTACCGGCCGGGCCGGGATGCGACAGAAGAGTTACAGATCGGTTCGCCACTGCTCGAAGCAGGGCTTAATAAGGCCGAGATTCGCGAACTGAGCAAACAGTTGGGCTTACCGACTTGGGACAAACAGGCTTTTGCCTGTCTCGCATCGCGATTCCCCTACGGGACAGCGATTACCGCCGAGCGACTGAAGCAAATAGACCGCTGCGAGGGCTGGTTGCGTGGACAGGGTTTCAATAATTATCGAGTCCGCTATCATGAGCAGGTCGCTCGCATCGAAGTGCCGCCGAATGATATCTCCCGGTTGCTTGATGAGGACCTTCGACAGCAGCTTGTTACAGAATTTAAGGCGGCCGGATTTACTTATGTCACACTCGATCTGCAGGGATATCGAACTGGGAGCATGAACGAAACGCTACCAGATAAAAATTGAGTTGCCACACGCTTGTTATTGCCTAGCGGCTGATTATCAGCCCGTGCCAGGAGAGATGAGATGCCGAAGAGTAGCGCACTGTTTGCCGTCTGTTTTGTTGCCGGTCTCCTCGGTGCCCTCGCCAGCAGCCTGTTCCTCTGGGGAGCCGGAGAGTGGGGAATCAGCAGTCTCATCGGCGTCAAAATATCCCCGACACTGAAAGAATCCTGGATTTACCCTCGACTTATCGTTGGTGGCCTTTGGGGCCTCGGCTACTTTTTTACTGTCGGCACTCCCCGACAACGTAACCGCTGGGTCCGAAAAGGGCTCTGGTTCAGCTTGGTTCCCTCCGCCGTCACCCTGTTTTATCTGTTCCCCTATGTCGAGCACAAAGGTTTGGCCGGCTTTGATTTAGGGATGTTGACACCGCTACTGATCATTTCTAGCAACATCGTCTGGGGAATTTTTACCGGCTTTTTCACCCGCCTTTTCTGGGGCCGTTGATTAGGTTGCCGCTGCGCCTGTTGCTCATAATCGGCCTCTGCCTGCTGGCAGCCCCACTCGCGGCCGAAGAACTGACCGGCACCGTCAGCTGGGTTTACGATGGCGACACCCTACAGATAAAACCGATCGGCAAAGTCAGACTGATCGGTATCGACACTCCAGAAAACAAGGACTCCAAACGTGATCGTTACTATCTGAACAATTATCACATCCCCCGTAAACATCTTCGCCAAATCGCTCGGCAGGCAAAAAACTACAACATCAAACAGGTTAAAAACAAACCGGTTCGTTTAATCATGGATCGACAAGAAAAAGACCAGTATGGCCGTTTGCTTGTCTATCTTTATTTGCCAGACGGCCGCCAACTTAACCGTTTACTCCTCGAAAAAGGGCTGGCAAGTGTGTTTCGGCGCTACCAGTTCAGTCAAAAGCAAGACTTTCTCGCCACGGAAAAAATCGCCCGTCAAAACCAGATAGGCCTCTGGCAACAATAAGCTCTTGCCTGCAAAGCACGATTCTGTTAATTCAGAACCATCCTCGAATCTTTACAGGAGACTGCACGCATGGAAAAGCTTACCGAAATCCAACAACTGCTCGACCAGACCGTTGCCGGCATCAGTCTCGGCCGCCTTGCTGCCGTGCTTGCCCTCCTGTTTCTGCTCCTGCTGTTAAAAAAAGTTTTCGCACACCTGCTGACGAAAACCCTCTTCAAGGCCGTGCAAAAAACCTCGACCAAGATGGATGACCTGCTACTGAAAAGCCTCAACAAACCAGCAGAGCTATTGGTCATCCTGTTCGGTCTCTATCTCGCCGTGGAAATCCTGCACTTGCCAAGCGAACCAACCAACATCGATTTGCTGGCTCGCAATCTCATCCACGGTCTGCTGATTTTCAACCTCGGCTGGTTCTGTTACAACGCTGTCACCCTGCTCGAACAGTGGCTGGGGCACTGGGCCGGGCGCACTGAGTCGACCCTCGACGATCACCTGCTCCCATTTATCCGCAAAAGCCTGCGGGTCTTTATCGTCATTCTGGCGATTCTGATGCTGGTCCAAAACCTCGGTTATTCAATTTCCGGATTGATCGCCTCCCTCGGTCTTGGGGGTCTGGCATTCGCACTCGCAGCAAAAGACAGCTTGTCGAACATTTTCGGGTCAATCATGATTCTGCTCGATCGGCCCTTTTTGATTGGCGACTGGATTAAAGCCAGCGACATAGAAGGGACTGTCGAAGAAATCGGCTTCCGTTCAACCCGCATCCGCACCTTTGCCAAAACCCAAATCACAATACCGAATAGCGTCTTGATGAATATGTCGATCGACAATTTCAGCCGCATGCCGAAACGGCGCATTAAGCTAACCATCGGTGTGACTTACGACACCACCCCAAAACAGATGCGTCAGGCTGTTGCTGATATCAAACAATTGCTTCGTGAACACCCGGCCATCGATCAGGAATTCTTCCTGGTTAATTTCACCGATTTCGGCGCCTCCTCACTCGATATCATGGTCTACTGCTTTACCGTCAGTACCGTCTGGTCGGAGTACCTCGATACCCGGGAAGACGTTTGTCTAAAAATTATGGACCGCTTGGAAAAAATCGGTCTGGAAATTGCGTTCCCAAGTCAGACCCTCTATCTACAAAACAACGAAGAAAACCCCTCGCAAACAAGCGAAATCCGCTAATTCATATATTGCAACCATTCGACTTCATGGGCTTTTCGTCTTTTGGCAGTCTATTTGCAGAATCCTCTAGGAACTGTCGAGAGATGAGTCTTCTCGGCTATATCACTGTTTTTCAT
>CALZLE010000132.1 GCA_945788205.1 uncultured Desulfuromonadales bacterium | reverse complement strand
TGATAATACCAGACATGGGTCACTTGAGTTTCCTGTTCGGCACCAATAATTCTAGTAAAACAAAAAAGTTTGCCATAATCCGCAGGATAAACCTCGATCTTATCAACTGGCATCTGTTTTTCGATTCCAGTTGTAACAACAGCATCGGCAACCTGAACCTCGGCAAACGCTGAGAAGCAAAACAGGAGACTAAAAGTCAGGAGTAAAAAAATAATTCGCATCTGCACCTATGCCCCCCTGCGAAAAGTGAAACCACTAACAAAAAGGCTGTTATTTGAGATCAGCAAGAAAGCTGACTCCTTTCGATTCAAGCTTAAAATTATCCGCGATTGTCGCACCGACATCAGCGAAAGTACTCCGCACTCCCAGGCTGCCAGATTTTTTCATTGCAGGGGACCAAGTCAACAAGGGCACATACTCCCGGGTGTGGTCCGTCCCTTCAGTCGTCGGGTCACAGCCATGGTCGGCAGTTATGATGACCAGATCTGTAGCCGTCAACCGACAACACAGCTGCGGTAACCACTGATCAAACTCCAACAGCGCAGAGGCAAAACCATCGACATCAAGCCGGTGCCCATACAGCATATCAAAATCCACCAGATTGGTCATGACCAGACCCGATTTTATTTTATCCAGCGCGGATAAGGTCTCCGTCATTCCTTCAGCGTTACTTTTTGTCGACACGCTATGCGTAAGCCCTTGCCCGGCAAAAAGGTCATTAATTTTCCCGATCCCGCAGGTCGTCAATCCAGCTTGTTTCATTTTATCAAGCAAAGTCTTGCTGGCAGGGAGGCGCGGGAAATCGTGCCGACCAGCAGTCCGCCGAAAATCATCAGCCCCAGTCCCGACAAAGGGACGGGCAATGACCCGACAGACATTATACGGCTCCAGAACCTTCTCTGCCTTGCGGCAGATTTCATACAATTGCGGTGGCGGGATAACCTCTTCATGTGCGGCGATCTGAAACACTGAGTCACTGCTGGTATAAACGATCGGTCGCCCGGTCTGCAGGTGCTCCTCACCCAAGAGGCGTAAAATGTCGGTCCCGCTGGCAGCGATATTGCCAAGCGGGACCAAGCCGGTCTCGGTGACAAAGGCATCGATGATCTCGGCAGGGAATCCCTGAGGAAAAGTTGCAAATGGATGCGCAAGCGTCACCCCGGTTAATTCCCAATGACCGGTGACTGAATCTTTCCCCGGGCTTTGCTCCGCCAGTTTCCCCCAGTAGCCCGTCGCAATATTTACCGGCTCATTTCCAGGGAGAGAGACAACCTGCCCAAGACCTAACCGGGACATATTCATCAGCGGCAAACCGCCAACGGCCTCGGCAACATGTGGCAAAGTTGCGGCTGACTCATCACCATAAGCGGCGGCATCTGGCAGGGCGCCAACGCCGACACCATCGAGCACAATCAAAATAATACGCTGAAACATATCAACCCGTGCAGTTTTGCTGAGCTTGCCATTCGGCAACAATTCTCAACCCAGCACTGGTACCGATCCGGGTGGCCCCCGCTGCAAGCATTTGTTGGCAGCTGTCTAAATCCCGGATACCACCCGCAGCCTTAACACCAGCTCGGCCAGCAACTGTTTTTGCAAGGAGCTCGACATCCTCGACGGTTGCACCGGAAGGACCGAAGCCTGTCGAAGTTTTAACATAAGCAGCGCCAGCCTTAACGACAAGTTCCGCGGCCTGTTCTTTGAGCTCTCGATCTAAGTAGCAGCACTCGATAATAACTTTGACCGGGGTCTTTTCTGCGGCCAACACAACTTGCGCGATTTCTTCTTCGACCAAATCAAAGCAACCTTCGAGTAAACGACCAATCGACACGACCATATCGATCTCTTCTGCCCCCAAGGCAACAAGTTCTGCTGTTTCTGCAACCTTCTGACGCCAAGAGCTGTATCCGCAAGGAAAGCCGACGACCGTACAGACCTTAACCTCAGAGCCATAAAGACGCTCAACAGCCAATGGAACAAAAGCAGGTGGCAAACAGACAGAGGCAAAACCGCACTCAACAGCTTCTTCACAAAGCTGGATGAACTGAGCTTCGGTTGCATCCGGTTTGAGCAGGGTATGATCGATAAATTGGGCTGGGTTATCCATCAGGTACGATAGTCGGCGTTGATTTTGATGTATTCGTAACCGAGGTCAGAAGTGTAGTAGCTGCTTGTTGCATCCCCTTGATGCAGATCTATGGTAACAACAAACTCAGCAAGCTTGAGCACCTCTGTCGCTTCAGCTTCCAGTTCCGGGCCAGTCGATAAACCATTTTTAGCCACCAGAATCTGATTGAAGCTGATATCAATCCGGTTCTGATCAACATCGATGCCTGAATAACCAACAGCAGCAATAATACGTCCCCAGTTGGCATCTTCACCGAAAAATGCGGTTTTCACCAATGAAGAGGTCGCGACTGATTTTGCGGCTACTCTGGCCTCTTCCTCCGAAGCCGCACCAGTGACCTGAATTTCGACCGTTTTCGTCGCACCCTCACCATCGCGAACTATCATCTTCGCCAAATCGAGAAGCACACGATCGAGATGTTGGCAGAACTGCTCAGCGGCTTCAGTCCCAGGCAGAATCTCTGCCCCCTCACAGGAGCCGTTGGCCAACAGTAAAACCATATCGTTGGTTGAGGTGTCGCCATCAACGGTGATCGAATTGAAGCTGTTTTTGACCGCCCGGCGCAGAGCAAGATCGAGTAACTCTGGAGCAACAGCAGCATCCGTCATGACGAAACCGAGCATAGTCGCCATATTAGGATGGATCATTCCCGCCCCTTTGGCCAACCCAAGGAGATTATACGCACCGTCTTGACACTCAACGCGGGCAGAGGCCGCCTTTGAATAAGCATCCGTTGTCATAATTGCTTCGGCAACAACTGCGGCCTGATCATCGGCCAACAACTCGACCAGCCTGGGCAGCGCCTGCTCGAACGGCTCAATCGGCATCTGTACACCGATAACCCCCGTCGAAGCAACCGCGATCAAATCCTCTGCTATAGATAGTTGCTGTGCCAGCATTTTCGAAGACTGAACGGCAACCTCAAGTCCAGCATCCCCCGTGCAAGCATTGGCATTGCCACTGTTAATCAACACCGCCTGACAACGTCCGGCAGCCACCCGCGGTTGGGAAATCTGTAGCGGTGCAGCGATCACCTTGTTCTTGGTAAAAACTCCAGCAACACGAGCAGGCTGATCTGAGCAAATCAGCGCCATGTCGAGCTTGCCTGATTTCTTAATACCACTCGCTATGCCAGAAAAACGAAATCCTGTGGGCAGATCATAGACACTCATCAATTACCCTTTTAACTGGTTGTAGGTTGCCTCAGTCGGCAATAACATGCCGAAAGAGGTCCCCTCATCTTCAACCTCTTCCAGAAAAATATCGCCCTTCATCCGATCAACAACCACCTTAACTAAAGCTAAACCGATCCCGACACCATGGGGCTTTTCAGTATCGATATCACCCAGCTGTGTGTAGGAGTTAAAAATTGTACTGTGAGCTTCCAGAGGAACGGTGTAGCCATGATTGAAAATCTGCAGATATACGTATTCCAGTCCGTCAAACATCCGTGATTCAGCCTTAACCCGAATCACTCCTCCATCGCGTTTGAACTTTACGGCATTATCGACCAGGCTATTAAAAGCCATCCCGAATTTCTCCTGATCACCATAAACTTCCGGAAGATCCTCTTCGATATCAAGCTCCGTAATCAACTCGCGCGCGGCCATCTGTTTGTTGTAGTACTGAAAAGAATCAGCCACTGGCCATGGGACTCCAAAGGCTTTCCAACGCCAGATTTCACGTTCAGATTCGATGGAAAAGAGCCGCAACATTCCGGTAATCAGCTTTTCCAGCCGCTCACCTTCTTCGCGGACCAAGTGCAAATGCTCCTTGAATTCTTCTTCGGACAGTTTTTCATAAAAGGTCAAAGAGAGATCAACATAACCCATGATTGAAGTCAGCGGAGTTTTCAATTCATGCGACAGATTACACACCAACCGCGTCCGGGCGCGGTTCATCCGCACCAGTTCATCGTTGGTCCTCTCGAGGGTTGTCGCCTGTGAGCGCAGACTGTTAACCAGCTCGAAGTTTTCCATCGCCAGCGCAACTTGATTGGCGATTGCCATCAACAGATTCTGATCTTCGAGATCGAAAGATTCTCCGGAGCGCTTGTTGTTAACATTGATAACGCCGACGATATCGTCGCGCACAGAAATCGGCACAGAGAGCAACGACTGATCCTTATAGCGCTGACCGGAAACATGACTTTTAAAACGGCTATCGTGATCAAGGTTGGAAATCAAGACCGGTTCCTGACTGGCAAGAACGTGACCGGAAATCCCCTCGCCAGCGGCGACCCGTACGGTATTAATAATACTATCGGATAAGCCGCGAGCAGCAGCAATATGCAGCAACCCATCGTCTTCGACGAGCATCAACGAAGCCACTTCAACGTCAGCTGAATCAACGATCGAATCAAGGATTAGATCGAATAATTCCTGCAAATCACTTCCAGAACTGGCCGTCTCACCAATTTTTTTCAGCAGAACCAGATCAGCCATACGCCGCTGGGCTTCAATCCGCGCCTTGCTCTGATTTATTGCATGCCGATAAGCGGCTAACCCTTGATTAACAGACTCGAGAACCTCTTCCTGCGAGAACGGCTTGACCAGATAATCATGGGCGCGTTCACGCAGCACCTGACGAGCGACATTAAAATCCTGCTGACCGGAAATCATGATCACCTGTACTTCCGGTGAATGCTGTTTGATCATCCGCAAAACCTCAACGCCGTTAATGTCCGGCAGAGAAACATCGCAGAAAACCAGAGCGATATTCTCCCGATCAAGAATCTCAGCAACATTACTGCCGGTTTCCGAACGGACGACGCGAAAATTTCTGTTTTCGAGGATATCCTGCAGAAGATCAAGGATCAGCGGAACATCGTCAATCAGCAATATAGCAGGGTCAGTCTGTTGTTGATCCGTCATTGATTTACCCTTTTGAAGCTCTATTTACCGCAGCATTTCTTATATTTTTTGCCACTCCCACAGGGGCAAGAATCGTTCCTGCCAATCTTGTCTTCTTCACGAGTTGCTGGTTTCCGAGTTTCAGTATCACCACCAACACGATTCATCGCGACTTTCTGCTGGCGCTGCTGAGCCTCCATCTGTTCTACATCTTCTTCACGAGCAAGTTGGATGCGGAAAATTTTCTGCAACACCTCTTGCCGAATCCGACCCATCATTTCCATGAACAGAGCATAGGCTTCGCGCTTGTATTCTTCCTTGGGGTTTTTCTGCCCGTAGCTGCGCAGGCCAATCCCCTCTTTAAGATGATCGACTGACAGCAGGTGATCCTTCCACTGCGAGTCAATCGCTTGCAACAGCAACACACGCATCAGATGCTTCATTAACGGAGGGGTAAAATCCTCCTCTTTGTAATCGAGTCGCCCTTCGACCTGCTGCTTGAGCAACTGTTCCAACTCATCACGGCTGACGTTTGTCTGATCAATTTCGTTGAAATCGGGAGTAAACGCAAACTGATTGCCGAAATCCTCGATCAGTCGCTCCCAATCCCATTCTTGGGCCGAGGTTTTCTCCGGGCAGAATGTCGCGATAATATCTTCAACCGTCTCGGTGCAGATACCTTGAAACGTTTCCTTCAGTTGCTCACCGCCCAGAACCTCGCGACGTTGGGTGTAGATAACTTCGCGCTGCCGGTTCATAACATCATCATATTCGAGCAGGTGCTTCCGGATATCGAAGTTGTGCGCCTCTACTTTCTTCTGTGCATTTTCAATCGCTTTGCTGATAATCCCATGTTCGATCGGCTCACCATCAGGAATTTTCATTTTTTCCATGACGTAAGCCACGCGCTGCGAACCAAAAATCCGCAGCAGATCATCTTCCAGGCTCAGATAAAAATGGCTCTTACCTGGATCCCCTTGTCGACCAGACCGACCACGCAGTTGGTTATCTATCCGGCGCGACTCGTGTCGCTCGGTACCAAGAATGTAAAGACCACCAGCTTCTAGAACTTCCTGTTTTTCAGCTTGGCAACGCTCTTCAAAACCGGGCAGAAGCTCCTGAAAACGTGCTTCTGGATCGTCTGCAGAAGCGGCCTCTGCACGAGCCATCATCTCTGGATTGCCCCCGAGAACAATATCGGTTCCGCGACCCGCCATGTTAGTGGCGATAGTTACCGCGCCCTTGCGACCAGCCTGAGCAACAATAAACGCTTCCCGCTCGTGCTGCTTGGCGTTAAGAACATTATGCGGCACACCACGCTTTTTCAGCAAGCTGGAGAGCAATTCCGATTTATCGATGGTTATGGTACCAACGAGAACCGGCTGACCGTTTTTATGGCATTCAGCAATATCTTCAATTGCCGCCAGGAACTTTTCTTTCTCCGTCTTGTAAATAACATCCGACTTGTCCTGCCTGAGTAACGGCTGGTTGGTCGGAATCACTGCAACTTCAAGTTTGTAGATTTCGTTGAATTCAACCGCTTCCGTGTCGGCGGTACCTGTCATCCCGGCCAGCTTATCGTACATGCGGAAATAATTCTGAAAGGTGATACTCGCCAAAGTTTGGTTTTCTTTGGCAATCTTGACCCCCTCTTTTGATTCAACCGCCTGATGTAAACCGTCACTCCAACGCCGTCCCGGCATCAAACGACCGGTAAACTCATCAACAATCTGAACCTCGCCATCCTTAACGACATAATCAACATCACGCTTGAACAGGGCGTGGGCCTTCAACGCCTGATTGACATGATGGAGCATATCCATATTTTGAGGCTCGTAAAGATTGTCGACGTTTAAAATCTTTTCAACCTTGGCAACCCCCTGCTCGGTCAATGCCGCTGATTTCGCCTTTTCATCGACCGTGAAATCGCCCGTGTGGGTTTTGGTCGCCTGCCCTATCTTGCCGTCACGCTCTTCAATTGTTTCTCCCTGCTTGAGTCGGGGGATCACGCGGTCAGCCATGGCATAAAGATCGCTGGAGGATTCACTTGGCCCAGAGATAATCAGCGGTGTCCGCGCCTCATCGATGAGAATTGAATCGACCTCATCAACGATCGCATAATGCAGGGGACGCTGGACATATTCTTCGAGATCGAACTTCATGTTATCGCGCAGATAATCAAAGCCAAACTCGTTGTTAGTTCCGTAGGTGATATCAGCATTGTAAGCCGTTTTTCGCTCTTCATCATTCAAACCATGAACGATACAGCTGACCGACAGCCCGAGGAAATTGTAGATTTTCCCCATCCACTCGGCGTCACGCTTGGCCAAATAATCATTGACGGTAACAACATGGACGCCTTTTCCGTCCAAGGCGTTGAGATACGACGCCAAGGTTGCGACCAGCGTCTTACCTTCACCTGTTTTCATCTCGGCAATTTTACCGGAATTCAGCACCATGCCACCAATCAACTGGACATCAAAGTGGCGCATGCCGAGCACCCGCTTACTGGCCTCACGAACAGTGGCGAAAGCTTCCACCAACAACTGCTCGATAGTTTCGCCATCCTTCAGACGCTGACGGAATTCAGCAGTTTTTGCCTGCAGCTGCGCATCAGTAAGCGCTTCCAGATCCGGCTCAAGGGCGTTAACCTGAGCAACTAATGGCTGAAGTTTTTTCAGTTCACGTTCATTTTTACTGCCAACGATCTTTTTGACCAAACCTCGAATCATCTTGTATAAAACTCCGCTACCAACTGTTAACTGCTGATAATTATTGAATTAATGACAGATCCAACAAGGGGATATACTGGCCATCTATCACCGGGCACAGTGGCCGGCATAGTAGCACATGGAAAGAGAGTGGAACAAGAGGAATGAGCGCTAAATGCTAGAGATTATGGGCTTTACTGCTGCCAAAAAGAAGCTGATCGATGGCCAGAGCCGAGGAGAAGAATAAATATTGGGGGAGGAGTTATCTTAACTAAAGGCTTTTTCGTGGATCAATCGGGACACCATTCAGCTGGACCTCATAGTGGACGTGAGGGCCGGTGGAAATTCCGGTATTTCCAACTTCAGCTAACTTGTCACCACGACGAACACGCGCTCCACGTTTTACTGTATTTTTTGAATTATGTGCATAAAGGGTACGATAACCATAGCCATGATCAACCACGACGGTTTTCCCATAACTTCTGGAATACTCAACACGAGCGACAACACCATCAGCCGTTGCATACACCGGCGTTCCGGTATTAGCAGCAATATCCAATCCTTCGTGGATTCGCCGCCCGGTACCGTTCGGAATTTGGCGCATACCAAAATATGAAGTAATCCACCCTTTTGTCGGCCAACCATTGGGTGTTGCTCGACTGAGCGAAACCTGATCATTCAGATAGTTACGTACTTCTTCCTGACTTTGGCGACGCAGCTCGATTGCTAACTGCAATTGATTAAGCTCTTGTTGAATCGAGTCCACATTCTCAGCAGAACTCCCCTCTGGAATTCCTCCGATAGCGACTGGAACCGCCTTAGGCGAGCTCTCGAAATCTGCTAGCTGACGAACTCGGGCTTCTGTTTCTGCCAAACTGAGTAAATCCTTGCGCATCAATTCAACATTGGCTGTCAGACGCTGTAAATCGTGGCGCTGCTGACTGTTGACCTGCCGCAAACGGACTAACTCAGATTTTCCAAATTGACTATTCAAGTGAGAATAAACGAAAAAAGAAAAAGTACCGATAAAAAGCATCAACCCAACGAGAGCAAAAGATACCAAACCGCGACGAACCTTGATTCGACGTATCTTTTCCCCTTCTTCCGGGATAATCATGACGGTAAAACGTTTGGACACGCAGACTCCAATAATAAGATTTCGCTAATTCTAAAATTAACGAGCAATAATGTCAAGGGTCTTTCACAGATGGAAGAGATTACCTGAGGCAGGAATTAAAATCTACTTTAAAGAAATCAGGTGATTAGCTTAGCGATCAATTGCTTTTGCAACTGAAGCAATTCAGTTGTTTTTGCGGAATCACCTGCCAGAACAGCTTTCTCAAGCTCCATACACCCGGCTTTGGCCTCATGGACCTGCCGCCGCAGCGACGCAGTTGCATGATTTACATTATCAGCAAGATCTTTAAGAGTATCCTCGTCACGCAAATTAACCGTTGCCGTCAAATCGCCGTTACCTATCTTTTCGAGTCCTTGCTCAATGCGATAAATGGGCCCAGCAATCTTCTGTGGCAAAAAGACCGATAAAAGCACCCCGACAATCAGGCTTGCAGCAGAGCCTGCGATAACGACCGGCAACAACAAATCACTGACTCTGCGAATCTTTACATGGGCATCAAAAAATGAACTCATGACCTCCTGGCGCGCATAAAAATAGAGAATGATTGCCGCCACAACAGAACTCACCACAACAGCGAGCAGA
Organism: uncultured Desulfuromonadales bacterium; assembly: GCA_945788205.1. Lineage (GTDB taxonomy): Bacteria > Desulfobacterota > Desulfuromonadia > Desulfuromonadales > Geopsychrobacteraceae > Malonomonas. The sequence goes on along the minus strand of CALZLE010000132.1, from coordinate 322 downwards.
ACTTGTTTCAACATCCATTGCTGAAACTCCCGCTTTACAGTCAGGTTCAATTTTTTACGATCTTTGAATGACGACTTAGGTTCCATCAGTGCCCCCTTTAAGCAAAATATTATCAGTAATCGCGATGACATCCGCGACACAAATCAGATTTTTTCGACTTGCGTAAGCGATGGTCATTGTTTGACGCATGTGTATCATGACAAGTCATACAGCTCATCGTTCCGTCAGGCAAAACAGGATAGTCTGCAGGGATAATCATCCCACGTTTTGCTTTAACCTTGATGGGGTGCGAGTATTCTTCACGCACACCCTGATGACAACT
>CALZLE010000131.1 GCA_945788205.1 uncultured Desulfuromonadales bacterium | reverse complement strand
ACATAAACCAGTTTGCCGAAGGGGCGCACCCAGATCCCATGCTCGACAAACATCGGCTGAATGATCTGCATATTGACTGGCTGTTTCATTTCGACAACCCCGATCGCTCCCAGAACACGGACATCGGCGACACCATCCAGCTGACGGCAGGGGGCCAGCCCTTTTTCCAGCCCCTGCTCAATCTGCCGCACCTGCTGCTGCCAGTCATTTTCCAGCAACAGATTGATACTTGCGCAGGCAACGGAACAGGCGAGCGGGTTGGCCATAAAGGTTGGTCCGTGCATGAAAACACCGGGGTCACCGGATGAGAGGCCCTCGGCAATCTTCGTTGTCGCCAGTGTCGCCGCCAGTGTCATGTAGCCACCGGTAATTGCTTTGCCTAAACAGAGAATATCGGGCGAGATAGCAGCGTGCTCGCAGGCAAACATTTTCCCAGTACGACCGAAACCGGTGGCGATTTCATCAGCAATCAGCAACAGATCGTACTGATCACACAGCTGACGAACCTGGCGCAGATATTCCGGTGCATAAAAACGCATGCCGCCAGCGCCCTGCACAATCGGCTCAAGGATAACGGCAGCAATCTGATTGTGATGTTGCTCAACCTGCGTGCGCAGTCCGGCGAGATCATCATCCCGCCACTCGGCATCGTTTCGGCAGGTTGGCGCATCGGCAAACAAGTGCTCCGGGAGCAGGTGGCTGAAAATATGATGCATCCCGGTCACCGGATCACAGACCGCCATCGCCCCGAAAGTGTCGCCATGATAACCGTTACGAATGGTCAACAGCCGTGACTTCTCCGGACGACCAGACACGTGCCAGTACTGAATCGCCATCTTGATCGCCACTTCGACCGAGACTGAGCCGGAATCACAGAAAAAAACATGCTGCAGTGGTTCGGGAGTCAGATCGACCAGCAGCTTACCCAGCTCGGCAGCCTTCGGGTGGGTCAACCCGCCAAACATCACATGTGACATTTTATCCAGTTGCTGCTTGGCCGCTTCATTCAAACGAGGATGATTGTAGCCATGAATCGCCGACCACCAGGAGGACATGCCATCGACCAGTTCGCGGCCATCTTCCAGTGTAAGCCTGACGCCTTCAGCCGACACCACCGGAAAAACCGGCTGCGGATCGGTCATCGAAGTGTACGGGTGCCAGAGGTGGTTGCGGTCGAAATCGACCCAGTCGAGAGCCTTCTCAGTCATCAGCGGATCCTTTGGAATTATCTACAGCAATCTAAAGAGGCTCATTGTAAAAGATTCTACAAAAAAGAAAAGGCCGGAGAACAACGTCCCCGGCCTTTGTTTGACTTTCCTGTCATCATTATTTGGCAATAGTCACAACTGTTCCCTTCAAGGCAACGTTGGTGGTAAAACCGCCTTTAATGCAGGAATATTCTTCGGCGCTTTCAAACTTCTTGTCCTTGGTAATCGTGTAAATATCGATGACTGCGTTGCCACCTTCTCTAACGGCACGATCCTGAAAAGCCATCAGTGCGGAGACAAAAGCCCTACCACAGGCCTGCTGAGCAGACTTCCCAAAACCATTCGTCCGCTTGTTCGCTTTATACTCGCCAAATTTCTTTTTAACTTTGGGGTGCTTTTGGCCTTTCATGTAAAACTTAATGTCTGAGTTCAGCTTCTCTTTGCCCAGATCACTATTTATCGCCTCTTTGACTGATAGTTTATGCCAATTGTCTTTCGCAAAAACTGGCGTTGCGACCGTCGCCAAGCAAAACAAAACCAACATGGACCCAGAAATTATTTTCTTCATTTCCTTAACCCTTCTTTCATCAGCAAAAAGTTAAAATCAGCAGCCTAGTCCAAAAATAAATTGTATATAAAATAATCGTAATTTCATCATTAAAAAGGCCGATGCCCCTGAAAAAACTAGAATAACAAAAATTGTGGCGTTCAGCTCGCAAACTGAACGCCACAAAAACTACGGCTGAACGGTATCAGCAGTCTACTTGCTCTGCTCAACCATATATTCGACAGCAGCCCGAACCTTGTCATCGCTCAAAGAGGAAACGCCACCCTTTGCTGGCATCCGACCGACGCCGTTGATCGAATTTTTGACCAGAGTTTCAAGATCACCGCTAAACTTTTTGTCTCCCAATTTAGGTGCGCCCATAATGCCATTGGCATGGCAAGACTTGCAGCTCGCGGTATAAACAGCCTGACCGGCGAGGCCAGCAACTTTATCACTGGTCTGTTGAACAACCTTCTCTGCTTCAGCCTTGACCTCTTGAGCTTTTTCGACAACTTTATCAGCCGTTTGTTGTACTTTTTCCTGCGCTGCCTGTGTCATCTCAGTCGCTGTCTGCGGCGCCTGCTCAACAGCTTTCGCTGGTGGTGCAGATTCTACCGCGACCGGCTCCTTTTTTTCATTGCCGCAGCCAGACAAAAGAACCACGGCCAAACCAACCATAATCATCTCTCTTCTCATTTCAACCTCCCTGTTTTCTCGTTAATTAAAATACCTGAGTGATGAGTATAGCAAATACCAAAAATGAGACAATGCCTTTCATTAGAACTATTCTCTTAAGCTCCCCGCCGCCAGGCATGGAACTTCTCCACCCATTGCAGCAGCTTTTCCGGCGCATGCGCCTTCTTCCAGTTCCCGGCTGCCATTTTGTTCATTTCAGCCAGGGTCGGATAGGTGTGAATGGTGCCGAGGATTTTATTCAATCCCAGGTTGTATTTCATTGCCAACACGTACTCGGCGAGCAGGTCTCCAGCGTGAGTACCGACAATGGTCACACCAAGGATTTTATCGCTACCCGGCTTGGTTAAAATTTTCACCCAGCCGTGATCCTCACTATCAGCTATGGCGCGGTCGAGGTCATCAATCCCGTAACGGGTCACTTCAAAAGGAATCTTCTGCTCCTTCGCCTCGGTCTCGTTTAGACCGACTCGTGCCACTTCGGCGTCGGTGAAGGTGGCCCAGGGGATCACCCGATAATCGACCTTGAAGCTTTTGAACTGCCCGAACAGAGCGTTGACCGATGCATACCAGGCCTGATGACTGGCAGTGTGAGTAAACTGGTAGGGACCGGCGACGTCTCCTGCACAGAAGATATTCGGGTAGTTGGTTGCCATCAGAGGATCGACAGAAACCGTCCCGCGCTCGCTGATTTGTACACCCAGCTCTTCGAGGCCAAAGCCGGTGATGTTCGCTTTGCGGCCGACAGCCACCAGCAGATGGGTAAATTCTACTTCGACCGTTTCGCCATTGTGCTCGCAGATCAGCAGCTGTTTGCCATCGACTACCCGCACCTCTTTGGCGGCGTGACCAGTAAGAACATCAATCCCCTCATCAACAAACTTCTGCTGAACGTACTCGCTGACCTCCAGATCTTCACGCCCCATAATCTGTGGCATCATCTCGACCTGTGTGACCTGACTCCCCAAACGAGCGAAAGCCTGGGTCAACTCACTGCCAATCGGGCCGCCACCAAGAACCACCAATTTCTCCGGCAGCGTGCGCAAATCCCAAATATTATCGGAGGTCAGATAGTCAACCTGATCCAAACCTTCGATCGGCGGGACAAAGGGGCGTGCACCAGTGGCGATGATGATGCTACGAGTGGTTAACAGCTGACCATTGACCTTGACCGACCAGGGCGAGGTGATGGTCGCCTCCCCTTCGATCACCTCGACGCCGAGTCCGGTGTAGCGCTCGATGGAATCGTGCGGTTCAACTTTCTGCACCACCTGCTCAACCCGCTCCATCACTTCGGCAAAGTCGAATTCAACCTCGGCTTTTTTGAAGCCGAACTCTTTGGCCCGCTTGGCGTAAGAAAGCATCTTGGCGCTGCGGATCAGCGCCTTACTCGGTACACAGCCGGTATTCAGACAGTCCCCGCCCATCTTGTGTTTTTCGATCAACGCGACTTTTGCTTTGACTGCGGCAGCAATGTAGGAGCTGACCAGACCAGCACTTCCGGCACCGACGACGACCAGATTGTAATCGAATTTTTGTGGCTGTTCATGCCCGGCGTAAACTTTACGGGCCTGAAAAATTCCGAGAATTTTTTTCGCCACCAGTGGGAAAATTCCGAGCAACACGAAGGAAAACAGAATCCCCGGCGAGAGAATCCCCGCAGCCGATTCCAATTGCCCAAGCTGGGTTCCGGCGTTGACGTAGACGATGGTGCCGGCGAACATCCCGACCTGACTAACGATGTAGAATAGTGAGGTCTTCAGCGGCGTCAGACCCATCACCAGATTGATGACAAAAAACGGGAAAATCGGCACCAGCCGCAACGAGAAAAGGTAGAAAGCACCTTCTTTTTCAACCCCCTCGTTGATCGCTTTCAGCTTGTCACCGAACTTGCCCTGTACCCAGTCGCGTAACAAAAATCGGGAAACCAGAAAAGCGAACGTCGCCCCGATGGTGCTGGCAAAACTGACCACCAGCAGCGCCGCCCAAAAACCGAACAATGCACCGCCGGCAAGGGTCATCACCGCAGCACCCGGCAATGAAAGGGCCGTGACAACGACATAAATCAGGAAATAAAGACCAAGGGTCAACAATCTGTTCTGCTGATAGTATTCAGAAAATGACTGTTGCTGGCTTTTCAGGTAATCAAGAGTGAGATACTGGCCGAGGTCAAAGGCAAAGAAGGAAATCACCAGGACAAATATCACCAGCAGCAGAACAATTTTTGAGGTACGGCTTTTCATAACAAATTCTCCATGGATGTGAACCAAGGTTCTGGAGCAAGTATACTAAAACATAAACGAGTTTTTCACACTATCCGAAGTGGAAATCACCCTCAATAAATTACTATCAAAAAGGTAAAGAATTACGATATTCAATTATTTGAATATGGGATCAATCTTTCACCATTTCTCCCTGCAATTGTTTCACAAAAAAAAGGGCGCCCTTGCGGACACCCTTTTTTTTTGCAGGCTGTTGGCCATACAGCCTTAAACGATTTTGAAATTAATCTCTATCGTATGACCGGCTTCTGCGATCTTTTTTGGAACGCTTCTTTCTCGGCTCTTCCTCTTCGTCGTCGCTATCGTCCTCTTCGTCCTCTTCGTCGTCGCTATCGTCCTCTTCTTCTTCGTCCTGGCCGCAGTTAGTCAGGGCTTCGGCGATCGACTTGATCTGCTCGTCGCTCAGGTAACTCAGGAAGCTCATGCCACCTTCGTTTTCAGCAATGGCTTCCATGATATCTTCGGCGTCATCGCCGCAGACATCAGAGCGACCAAGCATCTGGTGACAACTGGCGCAGTTGTTTTCGTAGAGGGTCATGCCGTCTTCATTGCCGCCCATGTCGCAACCTTCATCGACATTGCCGTCGCAATCGTTGTCCATGCTATCGCCGCAGAGCTCGGTAGCACCCGGGAAGATCATGCCGTCGTTATCGTTACAATCGACCATGGTGTTGCATCCAGCTTGAGCAAAGAAACCGTCCATGTCAGCATCGGTACAGGTCGGTGTGGGCGGTGCCGGGCAGGCCACAGTATCCATGCCGTCAGTCAGGCCGTCGCAGTTATTGTCTAGGTTATCGCTGCAACGCTCTGCAGCACCCGGGTTGATTGCCGGGTCATT
>CALZLE010000130.1 GCA_945788205.1 uncultured Desulfuromonadales bacterium | reverse complement strand
CGAGCGACCTCACGCAGCCGTTCTGCGGAACCTCCCTGCGCGGCGCCGCCGACAACTACAAGCCTAACATCATTAGGCATTTCGGCAAGTGCCTGGATCATTTCATGATGACCTTTCCGATGCCCAAGGTGGGCCACCGTTACCAGCAGCCTTCCCTCTTCAGGCAGACCTAATCGCTTTCGGCAATCGCCTTTATCCCGAGGCCGGAAATGCTCACAATCCACGCCGTTGACAATGACATGCAGCCGCTCTTTTGCGACCCCCAGGCTAGCAGCTTCGCCTGCCATTCGCGACGAAACACTGATGACCGCCGCAGCGCCCTGCAACGCCTCTGCACACTGTTGCACTTGCGCTGGAACCTTAAGGCATTCATAGAGTTTGCCGCGCAGGGTGATGACGTAAGGGATCCCCAACTCACGGGCAAGCAGCGCGACCCCCACGCCGTCAGGCCAGACAAAATGGGCGTCCAGAAGGTCAGGCTGCCATGTACGGCAGAGGTTTTCAAGCCAAGGTCTCAACCCTCTGGCGTAAAAAAAAGCATCGGAGTTTTTCAGAATACCGGGAAAATAAAAAAAACGCGGTCGATAGACGCTAAGGTCACGCCATGGCTGCTCATTCGGGCTACAGGCAGCGTTTTTGATAACGGGAAACCATGGCACTGGCGAGCAGACCCTGAGATCTTCCAGCTGCCCAAGTGCCGCCAGCCGCTGATAGACAAACATCCCCCAGGTCGGGTTCGCTTGATTAGGAAAACAGTAGGAAAACGATAGAATTTTCATAGGCTGTTATCGGTCCGCTCCAGTTTGGCCCGCCGTATCGGCATCCTTAAATAAAATCGAACAACCTGATCTCAGACAGAAAGCTTAAACCGATGTTGCCTTACTTAATACCCGCCCTGGCATAAATATGCCGATAAGCGCCGGTTGTTTTTTCCCAGGTGTGATGTTCACGCACCCAAAGCATGCCTTGCTGCTGGAGAGCTTCACGCCGTTCATCATCGGTAATTAAACTGGACAATTCCGTTGTAAGGGCAACAACATCTCCGGCTTTAAACAGAATTCCAGTTTCCCCGTGGGTGATCAGCTCTTTATGCCCACCGACATCGCTGGCGACCAGAGCCTTGCCCATCGCCATCGCTTCCAATGGTTTCAATGGAGTAACCAGTTCGGTCAAACGCATGGCATAGCGGGGATAAGCGAGAAGATCGACCATGGCATAAACACCAGGTACGCGCTCATGCGGAATGCGACCGGGCATGACCACCCGTTGACCGAGACCCATATCAGCAACCAACTGCTTCAACTCCCCTTCCATCTCACCGCCACCGACCAGCAATAGCACTGCGCTGGGAACGGTTTCTGCGACCCCGGCAAAAGCCTTGACTAACAGGTCGAGCCCTTCGTAACGATAGAAGGAGCCGATAAACCCGATTACTTTTTTGCCGGACAGGTTCCAAGTTTGCAGATATTCTTCATCAGGTGAACAGGGCTGGAAATCATCCGGATTGACGCCATTAAACACCGGGGTAATTTTATCGGCGGGGATATATCGACTGACAAGGTCATCCTTCAAACCGTTGCAGAGAATTGCCACCTGATCGGCGCGAGTGCAAACCATGGTCTCGATGATTTTGGTCAGCCGGTAACGTAAGGAACCCTCGCTAGTCGTCCCATGATCAACAGCGGCATCTTCCCAGAAGGCACGTATTTCATAGACAACCGGCACCCCCAGTTTGCGTCCAGCCCACAGCGCGGGAATAGCATTGAGGACTGGTGAATGGGCATGGATGATGTCTGGTTTTTCGTGCTGCGCGACCTTAAGAATCCGCCGTGAAAGCACATGCATCAGCCAGGCTTCACTGGTCATCGGCCCAGGCAACTTTCGGGTTGCTCCAGTTCGATAGTAGCTAAAACCGTTGATTTCCTCTTTTTCAGCCCAATCCCCCTGCCAGTTTTCCTCATGCTTTGGCGAAGTAAGGATAACCGGGTCATAGCCCATTTTACGCTGGGCTCTGAACAGATTCTGGCTGCGAAAGGTGTAACCACTATGCAGCGGGAGACTGTGATCAAGGATATGGAGAATCTTCATTATTCAGTAACTCGCTTATAAGTACTGCTATTCGACTAGGAATATGCGCTGCAATTCAAATCCCCCCTAGCCCCCCTTTAATAAAGGGGGGAACGTCGACCTCCCCAGTTATTAAAGGGGGACTGAGGGAAATTTAGCAGCTTCGATCAATTCACTTAATCGACCAAGGTGTGACTCCCAGGAATGCTCACGCTCAACATACTCTCTTGCTTTGATACCGATACTTAGCCGTCTGTCGGTATTTTTAAGCAGATCAGTGATCTCTTTGGCCATCTGCATTTCACCATCAGCAACAATGATTTCCTGGCCATCGACGGCCTTGATGCCGGTAGCAGCTCCACAGGTGGCGATAACCGGTTTTTCCATCGCCATCCCTTCCAACACTTTGTTCTGGATACCCCGAGCGATCAGTAGCGGCACAACACAGATGGTCGCAGTGGCCAGATGGTCGCGCATGTCGGGCACGGTGCCCGTCACTTCAACTCCAGGTATTTTTTTCAGGGCCAAAACAGCATCAGCTGGGTTTCGGCCAGCAATGCAAAAGACAGCGTCAGGAAAAACTTCTTTTACCGAAGGAAAAACCTTTTCGGCAAACCAGACCGCACCTTCAATATTTGGCCAATAATCCATAGCACCGGAAAAGACCAGTTTGCACTCCGCGGTTGGATACAGATCTTTAGAAACTTTTTTAGGACAAAAGTAGTCCAGATCGACACCATTCGATAAGGCTTCAATTTTCTCAACCGGGCCGAAGGCAGCCAGAACCGCCTTCTCTTCTTCGCTGACCAGGAAGGTTCGATCAAAAGCAGCGATAATGCGCTGCTCGCATGGCAGCAACAAGCGAGCTTCACGACGATACAACCACTTCATGAAGCCGCGATGCTTCTCGGCATACTGCTGCCACTTTTCAGAATCAACATCGATCAGATCGTTTAGCAGTACCTTCTTTTGTAACGCCTTTAAGGTGTGTCTTGAACGAAAGACATATTCGGATGACGACGAACAGAAACAGAGAATCGCACGTGCATCATATTGATCTATATAAGCATCAATTGCCTGTTGCAGTTGCTTTGAATAGAAGCATTCCTGGGTGAAGGGCTTGCCGGTCACCAAAGAACTGACGGCCTTGACTTTCATCGCCCGGGGGGTTCTGACCTGATAATGCACCTGGTGAACCATTTGCCGCAACGGTTCAACATGTCTGACGTCATCAGGGTCATCAATCATGCAGGCGACCGTTACCCGATAGCGCTCAGCCAGGTGCTGCAGCATGTGATAGGTGCGAATCTTGTCACCCTTGTCCGGAGGGTACGGGATTCTGTGGGCAATAAACAGCAGGTCTTTATTCTTCATAGAGAGATATATTTCCTGATCCGGGGTCCAAGCCAGTTGGCGCCTGCAGTGGGCAACTTCTGCCAAAGCTGAGCCGCCAACTGCCGATTCCTGGAGATACCCATGGGGGGAGTTTCTGCTTGTTGCTGTGCCTTTGAGGCCCGGTCATCAGAACCAAGTTCATACCAATACAGATGGCGGGGCTGGGCCCCCCACTGTTCCTTGAACAGGTAGGTGCCCTCGCCTGGGGTTGACCGACCAAAATCAAAATTCTTGTAACCATTATCCGCAGCGAAAGATAAAAGCGTAGCATAGAGCAACATGTTAGGCTTCAGATGGTTGTATTTTCGTAACGATGATGCCCAGGGGTTTGAAACCGTCGCAGGATGTAACAAGAGAATCCCCGCGGCAGCTGGAACACCCTCTGGAGTAAAAACAACCGCAATCCTGATTTTCTCCTTATATTCGGAAACAATCGATTCTATCCATCTGCGGCTATGGACGGGGGAGCCTAGTTCATGCATGTTTTCTGCAAAAACGGAATAGAATGGGTCGATTAATTCATACGCCCCCACCTTGATCGCAAAACCACACTTCTGGGGCTTTTTAATTTTATTGCGGATTTTCGATTTAAGGCTCGCTAAAAACAATTCCGAATTTTCTGGCAGGGTCAGCACCATCCGCACTTTGTCGGTGATATTTGGGTAATTTACTGCCAGAGGCTGGGTCGTCCGGATAAAACATTTCGAACTTGATTCTCTCGCTAAAAGCAACGCTCTCTCAAGCAACAGCCGTGCAACATCGGCATTATCCGCAAGAATTCCACCGGCATCACAGTAGGGAAGAGAAATCAAAGACGACCGGCTAAATGGAATACTGAAATTTATCAGCGGTAACACGCCACAAATTTTGTTGTCATTTTCCGCCAGCAGGTAGGACGCGTCATGTCCATAGGTTTTCTTAACGGCCAGCCTCCAGGCAAATAGTTGATAAGCTAACCCCTCCGGGTGACCAAGAACATACTGGTCCCATGCTGACTGGTCCTCACCTGTGGCTGCGCGTGTCTGCAAGGTCCAAATCCATTCATTCAGTCCAGATCAAGACCGGACTGTATCGGAACAAAAGAAAAATCCTTAATCAAACGTTTGAACCTGCTGCCGGTCCTGCTCAGGTTCAAGTAATGCCGGAATCTGCTTTTGGCACTGCAACCTGGCATGCGTGGTTGCTGTGGATCGAATTCCCAGGGATGCAGATAAAAAATAAACGGCTGCTGCTCCTGGCGGTTGATGCGTGAAAGCCCCCAGCGGGTGACAGCATAGGGCAATAGGCGAAAATACCCTCCCCCGGCAATCGGAAAGTTCCTTTGGCCAAGGCGTAAAGTCGTAATTGGCAGTTCCCGCAGCGCTGTCGCGGTCGGTTTGTCGCTGGCGGCCCAGCCAGCGGAATTTTTGACGGCATAGCCGGCGAATCGGGGCCAGTCCGGGATCCCGTAGAAATCGTGCTGCATCGGAAAAATACTTGAATCGTAGCGATAACCGGCCTCAAGCAGCTCATCGAAAGCCCAATCAGTCTGCCGGGTGATCGAATAACTTGGCGCGCGATAGCCGTCTACCGCTGCGCCGAGCTGATCCTCAAGTAATTTTTTACTGCGGCAGATATCCTCGCGATAGCTGTTGCGATCCTGCAGAGCAACCCGCTGGTGAAGATATCCGTGGCTGGCAATCTCATGCCCCTGCTGAGCAATTCTCGGCACCAACGCAGGGAACCGTTCAGCAACCCAGCCGAGCACAAAAAAGGTCGCCTTGACCGAGGACTCGTCAAGAATCTCGAGGACCCGATCGGTATTCTGCTCGACCCGACTTTCTCGCCCAGCCCAGGTTGCTGGCGGCGAAATCTTCTCAAATGCCGAAACATGGTAATAATCTTCGACATCAATGGTCAGATAATTGCTGATCGGCATCAGGTGCTCCGCTACAGAGACCAGTAAGCCAGACCACAGGCCTCAATATCCAGCCGCGTGAAACGGCATTTAACATCGACGACGACGCCATTGCCGTTGCCGTTCGAACAGAGCTTCGCCAACTGATTGGCGGTCAGCTCGGCAAAGGCCTGATGATTGACAGCACAAATAACTGCGTCAACCGACCCGACTGCATCCAGTTCGGTAAGTTGCAGCGCATATTCATGCGCTGTTTCTTTGGGACAGGCGAGCGGGTCATGAATCAGCACCTCGCAGCCATAATCGTTTAGTTCCTTGACGATATCGACGACTTTGGTGTTGCGGATATCGGGGACATCTTCTTTAAAGGTCAAACCAAGGATCAGCACCCGAGAGCCCTTGATCACTTTTCCGGCCCTGATCATTTGTTTAACAGTATTCTCGGCCACATACTTGCCCATACCGTCATTGATGCGCCGCCCGGCCAGGATCACCTGCGGCAGGTAGCCGATCTGCTCAGCCTTATGGGTCAGGTAATAGGGATCAACGCCGATACAATGCCCGCCGACCAGACCGGGGGTAAACTTGAGAAAGTTCCATTTGGTTCCGGCAGCTTCAAGGACATCGCGAGTCGAAATACCGAGCTTGTTGAAGATCAGGGCCAACTCGTTGATAAGCGCAATATTCAGGTCGCGCTGGGTGTTTTCGATGACTTTGGCTGCTTCCGCGACCTTGATACAGGACGCCCGATGGACCCCGGCCGTAACCACCAGTTCATACACCCTGGCCACCGTCTCCAGCGTTTCAGCATCCTGTCCGGAAACCACCTTGATGATTTTATCAACGGTGTGCACCTTATCGCCCGGATTGATCCGTTCGGGGGAATAACCAACCTTGAAATCGGTACCGCAACTGAGCCCCGACTCCCGCTCCAGTATCGGTACACAAATGTCCTCAGTCACGCCGGGGTACACGGTAGATTCATAGACAACGATAGCCCCTTTTTTTAAATTCTGGCCAATGGTTTTCGAGGCCATCTCCATCGGGGTCAGATCGGGGTTATTGTTTTTGTCGATCGGCGTCGGCACGGTGACAATAATAAACTCGGCGGCCTGTAAGCCGGCGGGATCGGTGGTGTAGGCGATCTGTGTCTCGGCAAGTTCTTCTGTGGTTAATTCACCGGTGGCGTCATAACCCTCTTTGAGTTGGTCTACTTTAACCGCATGAATATCAAAACCGATAACATCGACTTGCTTGCCGAATGCTGCAGCCAGTGGCAAACCGACGTAACCCAGTCCGACCACAGCGATACGTGCTTGTTTATTGATAATTTGTTCGACTGTAACCAAAGCGAAACCCCTTTAATTTTTCTGTAACGGATTCTGTAGTAAGAGAGATCCACAGTTATAATTGGCCTGCAGACCGATCGCAAGCCGAGATTTTGTGCAATAGGCAAGTTTCAGCAGCAAGCAGTATTTATCAGCATTGGAGAAACGAATACCGTCACCCCACAGTCAGATGGCTTTCAGAAGGCTACTGAACGACAAGGCGTGGGGCAAAAAAACTGCTATCAGCGACTATCAGGAAAGTCGCCTTAAAAGCACCCAACCGAAAGCCTAAAAGGGACCGTTTTTGGTGCGGGTGTCCAGCAACAGCGCCTCCTGATGTTCAGGACGCTTACCCTCAACCAGAATCATCTGTCGCAATCGGTCAATCTGTGCGGAAATTTTTTTGAGCTGATCTTCAAAGTGACTGAACTGGTTCTGCTGCTGATTAATCAGATACTCAAGAATGCTTCCCTGACTAGAGAGTCGTTCAAGAATTGCCTCTTTTTCAGAACGACTGGCATTGAGTTTGGCATAATTTTCTTCGATTAAAGCCAGGCGATCATCCATCGTGACCGCGGTCTGATTACGTGGCCCGCCATTAAACTCTGATCCGACAGAAAGTGCCGACGGCTGAAGTTCTTCAAATGAAAGTTCGGTTACTGCATCCTTGACCAACTCCACATCGATTTCACGGGTTTCTTCAACAAAAGCCGAAAGCAACAAAAAATCACACAGCAGGTTGATCAAGCGTGGAATCCCACCGCTGAAGCGGAAAATCATGTCGAAAACACCATCGAGAAAAACCACACAGTCCCGATTCCCAACGGTTGCCAGGCGATGGAATATATATTCTTCGGTCTCTTCGCGATTCAAAGGACTCAGATGACAACTGATGCTGATCCGCTGGCGTAACTGACGCAAGGATGGATTAGAAATGATCTGTTTCAACTCTGGTTGACCAACCAGGATGATCTGCATCAGTTTGAAGTTATCCGCCTCAAGATTGGAAAGCAGGCGGATCTCTTCAAGCGCATCAGTGGAGAGGTTCTGCGCTTCGTCAATAATAATAATCGGCTGACGTCCGGCGGCGCATTCTGCGAGCAGAAAATCATTTAATTCCCGCAGCAGTTGCACCTTGTCTTTCCCAGCAGAAAGCAGACCGAAATCCTCATTGATCATGCCAACCAGTTGCTGAGCATCAACCCGGGTATTGAATATCATCGACAAGGTCGTATCGGAACTGATTCTATTGATAATATCGCGAAGCAGGGTCGTCTTCCCTGAACCGACCTCACCTGTCAGCAGGGTAAAGCCGGCATGCTCCTGGACACCATACTGCAGATAACTAAGCGCTTTACGATGCCCTTTACTCAAATAGAGAAATTTGGGATTAGGTAGTAATTCAAAAGGCTTGGCGCTAAGACCGAAAAATTCTGTATACATAGATCAAAACCGTAACGTTGTGCGAAGAGTTACTGTATTGCTTTGATAGTCGTTAACATTAATGTCGGAATCGTCCATATCATATTCATATTCCAGGGAAACAAGGAAACGCCGGTAAACATAATCGAAAGAAACCCCGAAGCTATAACGATCAACTTTTTCATTCGTCACATCATCGAATTGCGCTTTTTCGTATTCTGCATCCAAGTTAGTGCTTAGATTCCTCGCCAGTGGAATAGTTATCCTGAAGCGGCTGCCATAAGCCTCATCTTCACGCATGGTACGAAAATACTCAGATGAATCCCAAAATAATTCCGCAGTCGCCGATAGGGATTCCTTTGCATAGTTGGCAGCCAAACGGGCCTCGCGCTGCTTAGTTATCCCTTGGATCGCAGAGGTGGTAAAATCCTGAGAGTAGAATAACGACAAGGTTAATGGGCCGCTTAATTTGTAGGAAACATCAACCAGCCAAGTTGTCGTGTCTTCTTCCAGACCATTATCAAACTCTACAATACTATAGCCGCCTTCAAGTCCGATCCTGGTTCTGGGCCCCAATTGCTGGTTCAACCCCAGGGTGTAGCTTTGTTCATCATATTCGTCTTCATCCTCTGACTGGTGCATCATATAGGAATAATTTGCTGAAATCTCAGTATTTGTCGATAACTGCTTAACCAGCGAAACCCGGCCAGTATGCTCTTGATAATCAATACCACGAGGATCTTCATGATCAGTACGGTCATAGATGTAGCCAAAGACCAGAGAAAAACTATCCCCCAGCCGCAGACGGTATTGCGGGTTGATCGACAGGTCATATTGTGTCGATTTGTTGATCAGTTCGTTGGCGTCATTACTGTTTTCCCGTTCGTCAAGGGTTTCGCGACTTATGCTGCCGCTAACACCCAAAGTAAAAGGACGCCCGCGGAATAAAGTCGTCGCAAGATCAGCACGCTGTGCCCCCTCAAAATCAGTACTATCCAACTGATCATTGTGTACATAAGATTTAAAACGTAATGAGTAATCAAGCGTCACATCAAAGGTGCGGCTGGCGTATCCCAGACTGATCCCTGGTTCAACAGTTAAGATCCAGTCCTCTTCCTCATCCTCATTGGTAAGAAAAAGGTTGTCGGTATACTCCTGCTCCAAAGTGATCCTTGGGTGAATTTCAAACTGGGCCAAAGCCTGAGAGACCGTAAAGCAGGTCGCCAGACAGACACACACAACAGTCAACAAAATACGCAAACTCATTAGTCCTCCGCATCTATATGAAGGGATCTCAAATTATTCAATAGTAATAATAGTCGTGTTTTTTGAAAAAAGTTCGCGCATCGTTGTAGATGACCCCTAACAGATTATGGTCCTTAAATTCTGCAAGAGCCTTTAACAACTCTTCTCGTTGGGCTCTTCCTTCCCTGACAACAAACAGGGTGGCGTCCATGTTAGCTGCCAGCACCCCGGCGTCGGCAAAAGGGAGCGCCGGAGGGGTGTCAAAAATGACATAGCGCTCGGCATAACGTTCCTTCAATTCACGGATTATTTCTTTTAAGCGATTTGAAGAAAGCATATCCACCGGGTCTCTCACTGATTCACCGGCGGGTAAAACCACGAGCTTGCCAATACCAGTTTTTATTAAAGCTTTCTCGATCGGCAGATTGTCACGTAGACAATGTACCAGACCAACTTCCGGCTTTAAGCCGAGAAACCGATGGATAGAGGGTCTACGCAAATCAGTGTCGACCAGCAGGACCGTATGATCATGCTCTTTCGCCAGAGAAATCGCCAGATTCAAGGCAGTCATCGATTTTCCTTCTTCACTGACCGTACTGGTAACCATCAGCGTGTTGGAAAACTCCTCACCTTTCGTCAAAGCGATAACCGCCGAGCGAAGCTTATTATATTCTTCAACTACTTCAGTTTTCTCATCGCGAGACGTCGCCAGCATCAAATTGTCTATTTTGATCGGGTCAACATTGAGAAGGCTATCGAAGCGCCCCGCCGGTAACCCTGGAGCGGCTGGCTTTTGATTATTTATTTCCTCAGACGCTGGAGCATGTTCTGCTTCCTGATCGAGCGGAGATTCTCGTCTACTGGCGGCCTTTCGCAAAGCCTCTTCTATTCTACTCATAATTAATCTTTCAAAAAATAGCTGTAGATGTCACGAGAGCTTTAACCATAAACCAGCTCAGCGCAGGTAAATGCCGTAAGCGAACATACCCATGAAACAAAAGCCGTAAATACAGGTCACACCGAAAAAGATCAGATCTCTCTTGCGGTTGCGCCGAAGGGCTTGCTCATCGGAAATGTTGGGTACAATAGCGAGAACTTCTATACCGAGTTCTTTAAATACCTCAACATTTCTGACTCTGCTATCAAGAGTTTCCAGCAAAAAGACCAGCCCGACCGCACAACCTAAGCCACCGGCAACTGCCAATAAGAACATTTTAAACATATTCGGCGAAACAGGGATCTCTGGAAGAACCGCCGGGTCGACAATCCTGAAGGTTGCGGTTCTGTTGCCAAGCTCCATCTGTTTTGAAACTTCAGATTGCCCCATACGAGCCAGTAAATCCTGATATATTTTTTGATAAGAATCTCTTTCCTGAATCAGGACGTTTAACTCTTTCCGGTTAGCCGGTACGTCATGTAGCTCGCTTTCACGCTTTACAATCAACCTTTTCAGATTCTGTATCTCGGCCTTTTTTGAAGATATCCCGCTCTCAACCTCTGACATCCGTTGTTGTACATCCAGATAAAGAGGATTCATTGAGGTCATTTTTGAGGCGTCAGGACCAGGAATCGGCTCATCCTGGCCTACTTGTTCCGCTTGTTTCTCCAGGCGCTTGCGTAAGCTGACAATTTCAAATTTAAGCCGCACTATTTCTGGATAATTGTCGGTATAGCGCAACCTTAAATTACTCAGGTGGTTTTCCATTGCCGCCAGCTGCGGATCTCCCTCAATGCCGATTGAAGTGTCATCTAAGCCGAAATAACTTTCTACCGTCGGACTTAGAGTATCAAGCTGTTCCTGTAACTGAAGTTTTTGTGCCTGAAGAGTATCCAACGACAGCTCGATACTCTCAATTCTTGACAAATATTTCTTTATTTCTTCTACATTCGACGTCTCATCAACGGAAAAATAAATCCCTTGTGCCTTACGAAAGGCAATAATGTTGTCCTCGGCCTTTTCAAGTTTCGCCTTAAAGGTCTCTATTTGTTCAGCCAAAAAACGATTCGCGCCATACGCCTCTTCGCGCTTACCGGAAATATTTTCTTCAACATATTTTCCCACCAATGTATTGATATATTTCTGGACAAAGGTAGGATCGCTCCCCATCAGCGAAACGGTAAAGAGATCATTACCTCTCACGCGGATCTGGGTTCTTTCTTTTAAACCAGCGATAAAGTTTTGCTGTTCTGCGCTAGATTTTAGAAAAATCTCGGAATCCATTTCTTCCAGCGCTTTCATAATCAGGTCACGACTGGACAACGCATACTGCAAAACTGCAACCTTGTCATTGATATTCGAAGTGACCGCAAGCCCCTGCACCAGCCTGTCGATAACATTCTTTTCGATAAAGACGGTGCTATCGGCCTGATAAAGTTTCGGTAAGGTAAAGCTGTATCCGCCGATAGCCGTCATCACCAATAAGGCAACAATCGTTGCAAGATAACGATAGCGAGAGAGAGCCCGTAAATACCTGTAGACTTCTTTTAAATTCTGTTGCATTTATCTAATTCCCTTAAAAAATGCTTTCTTCAACAATCACATAATCGCCGGGATTCAGGGTAATATTTTCGCCCACATCCTTGCCGCTTGTGACCAGTCTAAGGTCAATTTTCCGTTTGTTTTTATTCTTATCAATCACGTAGACTTTATTTTCCTTGGCAAATTCAGTAAAACCGCCAGCAGCCAGAATCGCATCGAGTATTCTCATTCCTTCATAATGCTGCAAACTGGTCGGTCCACCGACAGCGCCGAGAACATAAACCAGGTTAAGCATGCTACTGGGGACGAAAATAATATCCTCCGCCTGCAGCTCAACGTCTTTGCTCATGTCGCCTTCATAATAGAGAGAATAAAAATCTGAAATAATTATCTCGCCATTTCGAGACAGATAGGCACGGCGCAAATCCGCCCCGGGGAAACCACCCAATTCACTCATCAATTTCAGCAAAGTAGTCTTCTTGATCAGGTTAAACACGCTTGAAACGCCACCACCGGTAAAATAAATCCGGCTGTTTTGGATCGCTGCGACTGAAACGGTCACAATCGGTTTCTTAACGTACTCCTTCATCTTCTTTGTCAACTGTTCCGCAAGTTCTTCCGGGGTGACCTCACTTGCAACGATATCGCCAATAGCAGGCAAGGAAATTTTTCCATCGGGACGGACTGTCACGACCCGACTCATCTCCGGCACTCCCCAGACGGCAATTTCAAGACCATCCCCCCTGCCGATCAAATAATCCCCAGCGCAAGCGCTATTCAGTGCCATTAAACAGAGCAACATAACCAGAATACATCTCATAACTACCTCCCACCAAAACCAGAGACGACGACCTTGACAGTATCTACGATAATTCTGAAATCAAGAAATATTGAGTAATTCTTAATATAGAACAGGTCATAACGAAGCTTTTCCAGTGCATCCTCTTCT
>CALZLE010000129.1 GCA_945788205.1 uncultured Desulfuromonadales bacterium | reverse complement strand
GGATGAGCAGCCGGCACCGCCTGCGCGCAAGCCGGTCGAAGAGATTGCGCGGTTTATCTGAGGAAAAAGGGGACAAGGAGAGCACACATGACTAACTTAACCATCGTCGCAAACATCCAGGCCAGGGCCGACAAGATCGACCTGGTCAAGGCAGAACTGCTGAAACTGATTGATATCACCCGCGCCGAAGAGGGCTGCATCAATTACGATCTGCATCAGGACAACGAGAACCCGGCGCACTTCCTGTTCTTCGAGAACTGGGAATCCCGGGAACTCTGGCAGGCGCATATGGGCAACAGCCACCTTGCGGAGTTCAAGGCCGCGACCGAAGGCGCCATTGAAGACTTCACCGTCAACGAGATGACCCGGATCGCCTGACGATCAACATTGCAAGGGGATTCTCGCCATGCAATACTATCAAGACAGGGGGCAGCTGCCCCCTGTCATATCTACCCACCTTTATTGAAGCCGGCAATTCCCAGTCCTACTTTGGTTCATGCTTTAAAACTTACCGAACTCGTTGTCATCGAGTGAGATTCTTGACTTTGGTGATGTATTCTCAGGAATTACTTGTGGTACATCCTCTGGCCATTCGCCTGTGAATTGGGGTTTTGCATAGAATGCTGTCGTATCGTGCCGGGTACTTTGACCGGCCAACTTAAATCGATTGAGCATTTGCTTTAAATGGTCTGCCTGCCCAGATAGCTCTTCTGAAGCCGCTGCACTTTCTTCTGCGTTGGCTGTATTTTGCTGTGTTACCGTATCTATCTGGCCGATTCCTTGGTTGATTTGCGAGATGCCTTGGGCCTGTTCTTTGCTGGCGGCCGCGATCTCACCAACCAAGTCCGTCACTTTTGAGATCTGATTCACAATCTCATCTAACGACTGGGCAGTATCCGAAGCAATCTGGGTCCCGGTTCCAGTTTTTTCCATCGACCCTTGGATCAGTTCTGCGGTTTCTGCAGCAGCTTTGGCACTTCGGGCGGCAAGATTCCTTACCTCTTCCGCGACAACGGCAAACCCTTTGCCGTGTTGTCCCGCCCTGGCGGCTTCAACAGCGGCATTGAGCGCCAAGAGATTCGTCTGAAAGGCAATCTCATCGATGGTCTTAATGATCTTGTTGATATTCTGACTTGCCTCACTGATCTCCTCCATGGCGCTGACCATGGTCTGCATCTGCTGGTTGCCATAATCGGCAGCCTTCTGGGCGCTGGCCGCAATTTGATTGGCCTGGTTGGCATTTTCCGCGTTTGTCGTGACTTGTGCTGAGGTCTCGTTGATTGAAGCCGAAATTTCTTCAAGACTACTGGCCTGTTCGGTTGCCCCCTGTGAAAGCGATTGGGCAGAATCCGCTACCTGGGTACTGCCGGATGCGATCTCTTCACCAGCGGTCTGGATCTGCATGACGATATCATTCAGATCAACATTCAGTTTTTTGAGGGCCCCACGAACTTCGTCCATGTCGTCGCGTGGTGTGACATCAAAATCAAGGTTTCCGTCTGCCAATTTCTGAAGATTGCCAACGACCTCTGTTTGCAGGCTGTCTGCAAACCTGTTCAATGTCTGGGCCATGTGGCCGATTTCGTCTTCAGAGCGAACCTCGATGCGCTTTTTCAACCGACCCTGTTCGATCTCACCGACCAAATCGACCGCTTCCAGGATGGGTCGGGTGATGAGGCGAGCCAGCAGCACACCCAGGCCAATAGAAAGGATCAGGCCAACAATAATCCCGACGATAATTTCAATATCAGTCACGACCAAGGCATCATGCGCTTCTTCCTCTGCCTCGGCTGCTCCTGCCACAGTTTCCTCGATCATGCGGTCCAGCAGGGTATAAGCCTCTTGCTGTTTGGCAAAAGCATGATCGAGGGCCTGCACATCCATTTCATGGTAAAGATCAACCCCCTTTTTTGCCTCATGAATCATCCCATAGAATATTTCAAAGGCCTTATCGGCTGCCGGCATCGCGACTTTTTCGTATGTCTTGACGGCTTCAAGTTTATTGCCTTGGGCAACCAATTGCTTGATGGTTCCAACGCTCAAGTGGAGTCTTTGATGGAGCGGAGTTATTTCACTTAACGCCTTTTGAATGGCTGGGCTTGCAAGTTTACTTCCGTCACCTTTTAGCCATTGGCCAAAGTCGCAGGCGGTATTATCTCCCCCGCCGGAAAAATCTTCACCGATGAGCAGATAATCTCCGAGGAGGTTGAGAGTCTTGTAATGGTCCGCCCGGAACGCTTGTAAATCACGCATCAGGCCAACCGGGTTGAGAATGCCGCTCTCTTCAAGTTGTTTCGACAAGGCGAAGAATTCATTGTTCTCGGCAGCCCACTCCTTGATTTTCCCCACGACTGTCTGCCATTGTTTCATCTCTTCCGGCGAGTGGCCGAGTGCTTCGAAAGCGGCATACGCCTTTTTGTAGGTCTCCCGCGCTGCGGCAACCTGTCGGTATTGTTCCTGACGCTGGGCCAAAGAAAGGTCAGGGGAGAGCAGGGTGCGTTGGGCAATCACCAGTGCATTTAACTGTTCCTTGATGATCAATAGATTTTTCACTGCGGGCAGCTCTTCTCCACTGATCTGCAGCAAATGTTCATCAACTGTCTTGACGCCATTGTAGCCAACCAGGCCGACAACCAGGGTGATCGCTGTACAGGCAAGGAATGCTGAGAGTAACTTGCTCCGAATCTTCAAATTCTTAAACATTTATCACTTCCCTTCGATCTTTAATGACTTGGCGAATGAGGTTCAAAGCTTTTTCCTGAATATACCCCACCACTCAATGTTAGCACTTATTAATTTTTTTATATTATTGGCCTTTTACTCTTTTGTCAATAATGGGATTAGTGTTGACTTAGGAAAACACTCAACTGGGGGGGATGAGAATTGGGTAGCTACCGGCCCTCTAAAGTTTCTTAAAATTCGTGACTTTTTGATGAAGCGCCATCTTTAGAATCCGACTATGGCTGCGAGCCGAAAGCCCCAGGCGGTTAGTCACCATCTCCAGCAGTTTCTGCCCTTGGCCGTCTACCATACAGAACTTGCGGATATGCTGCGCCTGCATTTGGCTGTTGCAGTGGAGCCCGAACTGATTGAGCCTCTCGGGTTGGATGTTTCTGGCAACTTCAAGCCGGGCACGAATGGCAGCAGATGGCTCCCCGTCGCCGGAGGCAGATAGGTTGCAACAAGGAACGCGGGGGACTTCAATGTGCAGGTCGATCCTGTCGAGTAAAGGCCCTGACAGGCACTGCTGGTAGCTCTGCATATTATATGGTGTATAAGCTATCGAAATCTCGTTGGAGTCCGTACTTCCTGAGAAAGGTCGGCCATATCCCTCAGCAAATTTAAGAAAATTCGTACTTGTAGCCGACGCCGTAAATCGAATGGATCAGCTCCTCTTGCGGGGCGACCAGGGCGATTTTTTTCCGC
>CALZLE010000128.1 GCA_945788205.1 uncultured Desulfuromonadales bacterium | reverse complement strand
GGGGGGGGCGGCAGAGACCTTTGGCAGGAGTTGAGTTGCACCGTCGTGACCATCCCCACCTCAGAAAAAATCAAGACTTTTCCTGCCCGCCCAAATATGGTCGGTCAGACGGTTTTGTGGCCGTTCCCGCTACCCATGGCGACACAAACGTGACCCGGTCCCCAGGTCGGACAAGGTGCTCCAGGTTATAGGCGGTATTATTACAGAAAACATGACCGACCTTTTCAAGGGGAAGACCAAGTTCCCGCACAATATCAATAGCCTGAAGCCCTTCCTGGGAAACCGACATTTCGACACACGTCGGAAGCCCACACGATTTTCTGATCGCATGCAGCGGCCCGAGCATCCGAACAGTGATAGAGAGATGCTTTGTCTTTTTATCTTCTTTCATGCATATATTTCCTTTAGGGTGTGAAAGCAAAGAGATGCAGGTCACACCTCAGAGCGGGTAACAAAGAGAAACTTTCCTTGGCTTTTTACCTTGCCTAGGTCTTTAAGTTTTTTCAATGCCCGTGTGATACTGACACGGTGTGCTCCAACCAGAAACCCAATCTCCTCATGGGTCAGCGGAAAAGCGATACTCCACCCTCCCGGCTCTGGAGTCCCCACCTGTTCGGCCACGTTGACCAGTACTTTGTAGAGCCTCTCTTCAATACTCGGCTCTGACAGTGCTCCCAATTTTCCGGTCAGAAAATCGATCCGCTTTGACAAATTGCGGATAACCGCCAGCCCAACCTGGGGGTGCGCTTCTACAAGCCTTTCAAACGTTGCGCGATCAACGCCACAGATCAATGCCGGCGTGAGGGCGGAAGCGTAAACCGGGTAATCTCCCTCTTCAATGAGAACGCTTTCGCCCAACAGGTCACCTGCTTTACGTATGTCGAGGGTTAATTCCCGCCCCTCTTCGTCGACCTTCCAGATTTTTACCGAACCCATTTTGATCAGATACATGGACTCGGCGGATTCTCCTTGACGAAATATGACGTCGTTAGCAGCACATTTCTTTCGTACGAGATCTTCACTGATCGTATCCCATGCTTCGGGGGGCGCGCCATCGAACAACCAAATCTGTCCAAAGCACCTGGGGTGAAGTTCCGCGTCGGGACCGGTTATTTTTTCGCACAGGCAACTGCTATCACTCATGGTGGTCTTCCTGCTTAGGTAGCGGTTTCACATTTTGTTATTTGGTCTCTCAGATCGAACAGGCTCTTAACGGTAATGGTGGGCTCGATGTCCCATGGGTCGAAGATGGCCTCCGGAGAACGCTTAACCCATGCAGACTTCATCCCGGCCGAAATCGACCCGATGACATCAAAGGGATTGCTTGAAATCAGCCATGCACTGCCGCCTGTTGCTCCCGCCTGACGTAAAAAGTGGCTATACGTCCCAGGGGATGGCTTGAAGGTCTTAATGTCGTCGACACTCACAACACCCAGAAACAGGTCTCTGATGCCCGCATTATTCAACAGCATCTCAAGAGCATCTGCCTTGCCATTGGAAAACGCATAGAGGCGAAAACCGGCTCCCTTCAGCTGGGTTAATCCCTCTTTAACGTCGCTAAATGCAGGAAGCACCCGGTAAATTCCCAGGAGTTCTGCTTTCTGTTCATCAGTGAGCGATTCTTTGTGAAAGGCGCAGGTATAATCCAGAGCCTGCTTGGTACAAACGGCAAAGGTCTGGTAATTCTGCATGAGCCCACGTCGAAACGAGTATTCCAGCTGTTTGTCTCGCCAGGTTTGGGAAAAGGCCTGCGCTTTTGCACCGACCAATGTCTGCAGGGCGCTGACGACACCGTGGGTATCGATCAAGGTTCCATACACGTCAAACGCGAGGGTGGTAGCCATTTTTGACCTCCTGTTTTCAGGTGGACATCAGTAACGTGGACTGAGTGTCTGGTTTAACTCTTTTATTACGCAGGGTGTTTTTCGAGAAAAGACTGCAACTCGTTTATCCCTTGAAGCGAACAATATTCGCCGCACCGTTCTCAACTGTCCGTTGATACTGAATTGCTGGCATACCGAAAGCCATGACCTGCCCGACCAGATGCTCCTCGGGGATGCCAAGCTTATTGCGCAGTTCAGGTACCATCTCGTCGATGGCATCCTTTGCCAATCCGCTCCAAACGGTACCGACACCCAAACTCTGGGCAAACAGCTCGAAATAGGAGAGAGCAATCAGGCAATCCGCAAGCGGTGTGGGGCCGTTGCGCGGGGCCGAGGCAACGATCAGATGCGGCGCACCGCGAAATAGCACGTCAGTGCCTTTGTTCTGCCAGCTTTTGACGAAGGTGGCGTACATCGCCCACTCATCAATCATCCAGCCGACCTCATTCAACCTGGCCAGCCCGGCGTAGGTTTCCTCGCGAAAATTCGCCAGGGCGTCTTTGTCATCGATAACGCTGAATTGGACCTGACGCGCGTTGACCCCGGTCGGTGCCTGCCAGGCAACATCGAGCAGTCGTTGCATGAATTCCGGCTCCAGGTTTTCATCTTTATAGTGGCGAATCGAACGCCGTCCCCTGATCAGCGTCTCCAGTTGCTGTGGCTCCGGGAGGTTCCCTTTCAGTTCCAGGTTTTGCTCCGGTTTGTTGCCGAGAATCGACAGTGCTGCCGTGGGGCAGATCGCCAGGCAGTGCCGACACTTGAGGCAGGACCTCTCTTTCTCCGCTGAAATGTGGGGATAACCTGAATCCAGGTCGATAATGTTGGCAACACAATCCGTTGCACACAGCCCACACTTGGTGCAAGTGTCTTTAGCGATCTCAAACTGCAGCATGATTTATCCTTTTCCCTTAATTCTGATTTTTCCGCAGGTTTTCTCATCCACGGGGGGCTGTATTTCAGATTCCCTTCACCAGCACGACGGTATATTTGGCGTGGCAGTTTGTTGGTTGCCCAACTTTTTTATGGGTTAAACATAAGGCCGCTACGCAGCCTTACTGTGTGAAAAAAACTCAGAGTGAGTCTACCCAGTCCTTGACCCGTTCTGCCTGTTCAACAAACACTTCGGGGTCATTCAAGGCATTGGCTAACAGGCTGGCGCCTTGCAGGGTAGCAATAAACTGCCTGCCCAGCGCAATTGCATCCTGCTTACCCATGAGTCGAAACTGCTCCGACGCCCAATCAACATAGTTCTTCAGGAGATTAAGCGAATCATCCAATGGGGTCTCAGTCTTTTTGCTGAGTTCCTGAGAGAGACTCCCGACCGGGCAGCCATAGTTGGCAATATTGCAACGGGCGGTAATTACAATGTCCAAAAAACCAAGCAACCTGTTCTTCGAATCAGGTTCCTGCTCCAAGTCAGCTGTGAAAGCTTGAAATTTTTTTGTCTGATTCTCGATTACAGCAGAAAGAATTTCTTCTTTTGTCTTGAAGTAATAGTACAGATTTCCAAGCGAAATACCCGATTCTTGAGAGATATCGGCGAGAGTCGTTTGGTGGAAACCTTGCCTGTAAATTAGATGTTTGGCCGCTTTCAGCAGGCGCTCTTTCTTTTCGCTTTTTCTCATCACACGCCTCGTCTTGGTTGGATAACCAACTAATTATCAGGCGCTACACTTCCAAGTCAACCTCTTTTTGCAACAAGGCCAATCTGGAGGCAGTCTCCTCTTTATTATTTGAGGCGCCAGAGCTGGAGTGTCACATTTTTGCTGACCATGAAGTCTGACCTACCTCCCGTGGCTTTGTGCAAGCCATACTGACGACAAATGCGCCCTCCTGTAGCCTTGGCTACAGAACCAATTTCTGCGAGAGAGTAGGATGCTGAAAAAGTCCGGAATAATCCGGCGAATATCAGCGATGGAGGAACACCAATGAAGGTGATCGGCATTTCGGGAAGCCCGATAAACAACAGCAACACGGACCGTGGCGTAACAGCCGTATTAGAGGCCACCGGCGCGGAGACAGAATTCATCAAGCTTATAGATTACACCGTCGCGCCCTGCAAGGGATGCCTGGGGTGCTTAAAAACAAACCGATGCGTCATCAAGGACGATGGCATCGAATTGGCCCAAAAAGTCAAAGATGCAGATGCTTTGGTAGTGGGTGGTTTCACGCCCTATTCAACCCTGGATTCCAGGACCAAGGCGTTTCTTGAGCGGCTTTATCCTCTGCGGCACAAATATGGTTTCTTGGTCGGGAAACCTGTGGCTTCAGTAATTACCACGGGCGTGCCAGAAGGAGTTGAAGGGATGCCGCCAGCAGGTGAGATGGGCGCAAAGGCCATACAGTTCTTCGCTATGGAAGAGGGAATGAATTACGTGGGTCACGTCGTTATCGAGGGCAATGTCCCGTGTATCAAATGCGGTCATCACAAAGAGTGCGCCGTGGACGGTATAGAAATGATCTATGGCCCTGGCGCTACAGTTGAGTCCGTCGGTATTCACTCCTTTGAAGACCAGGAAGCGGCGTTCCTGGGAGCCAGCGATCTCGGTCAAAAGATTGGGTCGGTTTTAAACGCTGAAGGCTCTGACAAGGGCTGATTGCTCCTGCCTGAAAACATCCACTAAGGAATGATCTATGGATCTCAACCTCCACAAAACTGAATGGCAAACCTGGCCTGGGGCACTCCGGCTGTTTTTGCACGGCGCTACCATGCATGCCTGCATTCCGGTGGCACTCATTGTTGGCTTGCTTCTCTCAACCATCAATCAGAGTGATGTGATCGTAAGTGGGTCCGCAACTCCTTTTACATGGCTAAAAGTCGGAATGAACTTTGTCATGCCATTTTGCGTATCG
>CALZLE010000127.1 GCA_945788205.1 uncultured Desulfuromonadales bacterium | reverse complement strand
CTTTTATTCGATTTTCTAGAATTATTTTATTTCTGCATTTTTCGCAGCAGTGCGAAATGAAATCTGGAAAACAATGACCCGCAAAACTTTCTTGTCAAGGAATTATCATATCTGTGAAAGGCGCATCAGATGGGGCTTTTGAGAAGATCTGTCGAGTTAAAATCTGTACCAAAAACAGGGTTTTGCATTCACGCAAAACAGCTTTGAGCGCTTTTTGCGCGAATGCAAAAACACCCCCCTCCCTACTCGAACCACGTTCAGGAGGTTGCCCCTTGGCAAAAAGACCTCTGTTCCGCTAAGCTGAACCTAAGCAAAGGAGACCCAAAATGGTAAAGCTGGATATAATCATGACCCGCGGTGGAGACAAGGGCGAAACCAGTCTGGTAGACGGCACCCGAATTGCCAAATCATCACTGCGGGTCAACGCGTACGGGACGGTTGATGAGTTGAACTCAGTCCTGGGAATGGTGCGCTGCGAAGAACTGCCGGAAGGGTTAAGTGAAAAAATACTGCAGCTGCAAAATGAACTGTTCGATCTTGGCTGCGAACTAGCTACGCCGGCCGAGAGTGAGATGACCGCAAAAATCCCGAACGTCAGGCAATTTCAAATTGATCTGCTGGAAAACTGGCTGAAAGAAACCAACCAGCAACTGGAACCGGCCGGAAATTTTGTTTTGCCCGGCGGCAGTCGCGCTGCGGCCACCCTGCACCTGGCCCGCACCGTCACCCGCCGTTGCGAACGCCAAGTCGTTGCGCTGATCGAATCGGGAGCAGAAATCAATCCCTGCTGTTTGCGATTTCTAAACCGGCTATCAGATCTCTGCTTCGTCTGGGCACGACTCTGCAACGATTACGGCAGAAGTGATATCCGCTGGCAACCGGGACCACATCGTTAATTCAACTCCAGGAAATAACCGATCACGCGCCAGCGGCCATCGAAATCCTTGTACATCATCACCCGCTCAGTGACATCTTCGCGCGCCTCAAAATCGGAGAGAAAACGCACCTGCAGATAAAGGCCGTCAGTAGCCTTCTCAAATGAACTGAAAAATCTGTAGCCATCGAGTCGTCGCTCAACCGCCCGTCCGTAGCGCTGCCGCTGATTGCGAAAAATCCGTTGCCACCGCTGGAAGGGGAAATTTTTGCGGAAATAAAGGGTTGTTTTTGACCAGGCGTCAAACGATTTCCCCTTATCGAGCAATTGAACAAAAGTCAGTGCTTGCTCGACAATCGGTTTTTGCGCCGAATCTGGAATGTTCGTTGCTCTCAAAGGCTGAGACAGCAAACAGAAAGCCAAAGAGAGCAGACTGCAGAGAAAAAGCACTCGACAGATAAATTGATATTGCGACATCCCTTAACGCAGCACTTCCGGCCGATAGCCTTCTTCTTCGAGCACCAATAAAATTTCCTGAATATGTGCCGGCCCGCGGGTTTCCAGATCGAGAATCACTTCGGCTTCACCGAGGGGCAGCGACGACTTATGTCGATCGTGGTTGACCTGAAAAATGTTGGCACCAATATGACTGAGCACCTGCGTCAGTTGGGCCAGGGCCCCCGGCATGTCAATCATTTCCAGCCGCAGTTTGAGATAGCGTCCTTCGGCCAGCATGCCTCGTTCAACCACCCGCGACATGGTCTGCACATCAAGGTTTCCGCCCGACAAAAGGCAGACAGTTGTCCCTTTGTGGATGGTTTTCAACCCGAACAGCAGTGCCGCCAAGCCAACCGCTCCGGCTCCTTCAACCACCAGCTTGCCCCGCTCCATCAAACTGACAATCGCCATGGCGACTGCTTCTTCCTCCACACTGACAATGTCCTCAACATATTTTTCCATCACCGGAAAAGTCAACTCGCCAACCTGCTTGACGGCAATCCCATCCGCCAGAGAATGACAACTGTTCGGCACTTTTGCCGGCTGTCCCTTGCGCCGCGCCAACTGGGCACTGGCAGCGCTGGCGGCTTCGACTCCGATCAGCCGCACTGACGGCTTCGCTTCACAGATGGCCGCGGCGACTCCAGAAATCAAACCACCGCCACCGATCGGCACAACCAAAGTATCAAGCTCCGGGAGCTCAGCGAGAATTTCCAGTCCGACGGTCCCCTGACCAGCCATCACCAACTCATCATCGAAGGCAGGGACATAAAGCAGCTCCTCTTCTTCGGCAATCCGTTTGGCATACGTCACCGCGTCATCAAAGCCAACGCCCTGAATTTCAACCTCGGCACCGTAATCGAGCGTCGCCAACTCTTTGGCTAGCGGCGTCCCTTCCGGCATAATCACCCGACAGGGACAATCGAGCAGTTTCGCTGCACAAGCCAGTCCCTGCGCGTGATTACCGGCTGAGGCAGTAATCACTCCGGCGGCAAGCTGCTGCGGATCCTGCTGCGAAAGAAAATTGTAAGCCCCACGAATCTTGAACGAACCGGTGTGCTGTAAATTCTCACATTTGAAATAGAGTGGTGTCCCCAGGCTATTTGAATAATAGGGAGAATGGATCATTTCTGTCCGCCGCACCTGCCCCTGAAGATTTTCCGCGGCCAACTCAACTTGCTGGTGTGTCAGCATGTCTCACCTCCAAAATCATTGAAATACCGATTAAAAGCTTAGCATAAGGATTTTTTTCCGCATTCTTTCACCGGACTGATATATTGATGATCTGCAATAAATAACAGGAGACAAGCGATGGCAGAAACCACAGAAGAGCCGATTATTCCCAGACTGATGGCGACCAACGCCTTGCGCGCCAACCTGACCAAACATATGACGCTGAACAAAATGGCCGACTCAAAAGCGTCGATGATCCTGACCGCATCTTCGCTGGTTATCACCATCACCTTAACCCAATATGACCGACTACACCTGCCGACCTCTTTACTGCTCGCGGGATCGGGGTTGCTGGCGGTGATCTTTTCGATTCTGGCGATTATCCCGCCACTGCATGTCAGCGATCACACCAACCTTTTCTATTTCCGTTCTTTCGGCGATCTTTCTGAAGATGAGTTCAAGAGCCGTTTTCTCGACACCATCACCGACCGGGAAAAACTGTACGATGCCTACATGCACGAAATTTACTATCTGGGAACTCATCGCCTGACCCGTAAATACGCACTGATCCGTAACGGGCTCTGTGCTTTGCTGTTCGGACTTTTGGGCGCGACGGCTTCAGCCATCATTCACCGCGTCCCGCTATGAACCTGATCCTGCTCGACGATACTGATTTTATCGACCAAAATCTGGTTCGACTGACCGGACGTCGGCTGCAACATATTCGCACCGTACAGCGAGCCGAAGCGGGCGAGCGACTCCGGGTCGGACGGCTCAATGGCAAGATTGGTCGGGGAGAAATTACCCTCATCGATTCTGATCTGCTTGAGATGCGGATCGAATTGACCGAACCACCGCCACAACCACTGCCAGTAACTCTGCTGCTGGCGTTACCGCGGCCAAAGATGCTCAAGCGGATTCTACAGAGTGTGACCTCGCTGGGAGTTAAACAGATCTACCTGATCAACAGCTACCGGGTGGAAAAAAGCTTCTGGGGCAGCCCCCTGCTGCAACCGGAGAAGCTGAACGAGCAGCTGCTGCTCGGACTGGAGCAGAGCGGCGATAGCGTTCTGCCAGAAGTCCACCTGCGGCAACGCTTCAAGCCTTTTGTTGAAGATGAACTACCAGATATCATCAAAGGAAGCGCAGCTTTTGTCGCCCATCCATCGAGTGAACAACAAGCTCCTCTCGAAGCAGGCAGCGCAACCACTTTGGCGATCGGTCCGGAAGGGGGATTCATTCCGTACGAAATCGAAAAGCTGACGGAATGCGGCTTTACCTCCTTTAGTCTCGGTGAACGGATTCTGCGGGTCGAAACTGCGGTGCCGGTACTGCTCTCCCGCCTGTTGCCGATTTGAGCAGCCTCATGCCGACTGAGAAAAAGAGTTGGGCCTACCTGCTATTGCTATTGCCACCACTGTTCTGGGCTGGCAACTCGGTCTTGGCTCGCGGCGTCGCCGAACTGATACCACCGGTTGCCATGTCTTTCTGGCGCTGGACATTGGCCCTTACCCTGCTGATTCCCTTTACCTGGAGACTGGTGCGTGAAGACTGGCCGCAAATCCGGAAACACTGGAAAATCATCACCCTGATCGGCCTGATCGGTATCGCCTCTTTCAACACTCTGCTTTACACCGCCGCCCAAACGACAACGGCTCTCAATATCGCCCTGACCCAGTCGGTGATGCCAGCGATCATTGTGTTGCTGAGTTTTCTCCTCTATCGCGAAAAAGTCAGTCGGCTGCAGATTTTCGCTGTTGTCCTCTGTAGCGTCGGTGCTGCGGTTATTGTCATGCATGGTGAATTACAGCGACTGCAGACGCTAGAATTTGTCACTGGCGATTTACTGATGCTGCTTGCCGTCAGCCTCTACGCACTTTACTCGGTACTGCTCCGCAAACGCCCGCAGATGCACCCGTTGAGTTTTTTAACGACGACTTTTCTGGTCGGCGTTGTCTCCCTCTTCCCGCTTTATCTTTGGGAGCTGAGCCACACGCCGCCGCTGCAACTTAATCAACCAGTCCTGCTCAGCCTGCTATACGTCGGCATTTGTCCATCAATTCTGGCCTATCTCTGCTGGAATCGCGGCATCGAACAGATCGGCGCCAACCAGGCCGG
>CALZLE010000126.1 GCA_945788205.1 uncultured Desulfuromonadales bacterium | reverse complement strand
TTGCCAGAACCGGCGCCGCAAAAGCAAAACCGAGCTGCGCCTGCGGTAAACTGGCAGCACCGAACGGCGGCCACTGCCCCTGCTCGTCGGTAAATTCACCGCCAATACCATCCGCTGAGTTCGCAACAGGCGCCAGATGAACGGTACGATTCTTCAGAGTATCGATAAATACGGACCGGAGTGAATCGACGGTCACCGGGAAAACACTTATGTCAGCGGCCAACTCAAGCTGAATATCTTTTTTCGTCGCATCTTTGCCGGCGGAAACCAGCGTCCCTTTTTGCAGCAGCAGTTCGGTCACCTTTTTCTTTAATTCGAACAACAGGTGCACTTTATCCGGCTGTGCGGGTGCCGCTTTGAGTCGCAGAACGTCACGATAGAAATGATCGAGATGACGGCCGGTAATCGCGTTCAGCTCGTTCCGGGCATGACGACAAATGCGTAGAAAGCTGATCAGCAAACCAAGGTGCGGTGGCAGATCCCCCTGCGCAGCAAAGCTGGCTTCAACCGCATCCAGATCGATATCAAAAGCCAGTTGGGTCGCCAACTCGGGCGGCAGCTGCGCAAAGAAGAGGCTCCAGTTGCCATCGTTCTGATTGGTTTGCGGATTGATATAATTGAGCAGCCCTGCATACTGCTCAGCAAAGTCGAGCCATTGCTGCAGATCACGACCATCAATCGGCGCGCTGCTCGGATCGAGCGCTGGCAGCAACCGCTGATTCTGGCTCTGTCCGTCGCGCAGCAGGGTTCCCGGACAGCTCTGTTGTGCGCTGCTACTCATTTAACTACCTCACCCTGATAGAAGGGAAAGACCAGGTTGTTTCGCGAATTGGTCGCCCGCACCCGGTAACAAACCACCAGCTCAATTTTCCCGGCCGGTTCGTCAAGCGCCTCAATGACCACATCTTCCAGTTCAATCCGCGGCTCGTAGTGCAGAATCGCTTGCTTGACCAGCCCGCGAATGTAGGTTTTTACTGTCGTATTGAGCGGCTCGAAGATCAGCCCATCAAGATTGCAGCCGTACTTCGGTTGCAGGAAACGCTCACCGACGTGGGTCGCCAACAGAATCTGCAGGCTCTCCTGAATATCATCCTCTCCCGAAACCAGCTCGACACCCTTTTTGACCTTCGAAAAGCGGGGTGGAAAACTCCAGCCGGTCCCAAGAAACGGGTTATCTGTATCGTTCAGTTTTGCCATAAATTCACCTTTAACCGATCAGCACCGTTGGGCAACCGACCGCCGCACTCGCGCCGCAAATACAGGTATCGCCGACCCGTAAAGCCATCTTGCCGCCGATCAAAACCGTGGGGCTGCCGACCGGAAAGGGGCTGACCGTCGGCACATGCACAGGCGGCGGGATCGGGCAGACATGGTTGTCGCCCATCACCGCTGCTGGCATCCCACCGATCAGCACCGTCGCTTCCCCGGGGCCGATGATACTGCCACCATGATTTGATAAATCTCCGACCCGTGCTGCTGGGGGCATAGTAAATCCCTTTCTCCGCTCCGAACTGACAGCCTCAGTTTATCTGCACCAGACTGCCTTCGACCTTTGCGATTCCACCGCTCGTTAATTCGGCGCCCGCGCTACCTTCAGCCTTAAACTCGGCATTCGCGGCAAGCTCAACATTTGTCCCTTCGAGCTTGAGATCACCGGTTGCTTTGATATTGATGTCACCGGCGCTTTCATAAGTAATTCCGCTGCTGTCGAGAAGTAGCCGGTTATCATGATCATCTTCCAGCAGAAGACTGTCGGCGTCCTCGTCGAGAGCAATTTTTTTGCCGGCCGGCGTCTCAATCGTCAGGCTGATTTTGTCATCATTCCAGATCATCTTCATTCCACTGCGGGTGACGATTCCCTTTTCGTGATTATCGTCGTCACCGACCAGCGGAGCTGGCTTCGCACTGCTGTTAAGCATGCCGAGAATGATCGCATCACGCGGGTCATCATTGAGAAAACCGAGCACCACCTCATCGGAAATTTCCGGTCGCCAGAAGGTGCCACGCTCTGCCCCGGCATCGAGGGCTGCGACCCGTGCCCAGATGCCGTCATCTTCCGTCGAAATCATCGGCACCTTTACTTTGACCCGATCCTCGCCGTCTGGGTCCTCGCCGATGGCCGTGACAACCCCGATCTGCAAACCCGAAACAGCGGGCAACAACCCCGAGGCTGGCGGGCTGTTGACCTGATACTTTTCAGCAAACCAGTCTGCGGGCATGCCGATCTCAATATCGGTGGTCCAGGGGCCACGGCTGAACTCATGCCGCACACCGGAAACAAAAGCCGCTCCGTTAAACCGCTCGCCGACGCCCTGCAGTTCGACCAGATCCCCAGCGTTGATGTTGATGCCAGTGCACTTGGCACTGCCCTGCACCTTGGCCAACCGGGCTTTTTTCAAGCGAGCATCAGCCCAGGCTTGCAGCTCCTCTTCATTCAACTGTCCACCATGTTGCTGCACCGGCGCTTCCTGATCAGCGACTTCAGCCAACTCGGCTGATTCAAGGTTCCCGGGGGCAACCACCTCATCGTCACTCCCTTCCGCCGCGAGCAACTCTTGCCCGGAATAATCCCACCCTTTGCTGTTGATCGCAGCGATCTGGTCGCGGGCATCGATCTGTGCCTCAAACTCGAGCAGGGTCGCGCCATAAACTAAAGTCAGTGCCGGTTCGGCATCAAAGTCGGGTGGCGCGACTTTGAGCTGCTCGTCATTCGTCAACACCTGTTGCCCGTTCGCCTCGGCACGGGTCAGCAGAAAATCCCAATCGCTGCAGTCAAACTGCACCAACTCGGCATGTTCGATGTTGGTATCAGCGATATCATTCTCGAGGGTGTAACGCTCTGCCAATTGGGCGAAAACGTCACTGTCTTTGAGCTCCGTAAAATAGGCGCTATGGCGATAAAGGCTCATGCGGAAAGCACCATGGCGGCAGTCAATGCTCAAAAAGGAGGGCTTCCCCTGACGGGTTTTGATCCCCTGCCCGGTGATAATCCCCTTAAAGAGCGCCTCTTCCTGCGAGTGATAACCGCCGGTCACTTCGATCTCGTTGCCCGGCACAAACAGCTCGGAATTGCTGATCTCGAAATCACCACTGGCCGGGTCGCCATCAAGCAGCAGAATTTTTGCCGCAGAAATCCGGTTGACCTGTTTAATCACGGTCACTGCCGCCACCTGATAATCGCGTGGGATTTCATCCCCATCGATCAGGATGGTAAAGGTCGGCCGATCGATCGGCGCCCGGGTTTCTATGAGTCGTTCGTTAGGCATTCAGCGCCTTTTCTAGCGGTGGAAAAACCAGCTGCTGGCCCACCTGTAAGCTGCGGAAATCGTCTAAACCGTTGACCTCGGCCACCTGCAAATAGAGCGATTGATCCCCGTAAGCGCGGTAGCAGAGCAGCGGCAGGGTGTCTCCTTCCTGCACTGTCACCCGGCGCATCAGGTCGGGGGACTGATCGTTAGCCTCGGCAACCCGGGTACTGTCGTCGGTATTTTCAGAGAATGTCGCGTCCATGACCGCCCGCAACGGGCGACCATCGCTGTAAAACAGTTTGTAAGTGATGTCGGCTTTGATCAGCACCGATTTCGATTCCAACTTGCCCCAGAGCAGCTTCAGATAACGGGGCCGATGGATTTCACCGTCGTAACCGACCACCTTGAAGAACTCCTGAATCCGATCGTAAACGTCAACTTTGGGACCGCTGGTGCCGGTGCCATCAAACATCAGGTTGAATTTGTATTCCTGCGGCTTGACCTTACGAAAAACCAGTGGGCTGCCGGTCGTTCCTTCCCCCTGCTGACGCTGATATTCAACGTCGTAAACCTGGGCATACTCCTTGGGGTTGAAGTCGACCTTAAATTCAGCCACCGGCTCACCGGAGTAATCAGCCTCGGCGTAAGCCTTGATCAGCAGTTTTTCCAGTTCGCCTTTATTCGGTCCAAACACAAGCCGCTACCTTTCCTGCTGATTTTTCAGAATTTCGAGCACCTGCTCGACACATTCGCTGACGATCTCTTCGCGCTGTTGAGGCTGATCGGAATCAGACTGTGGTGATTCCTCCCCCGCAACCACGGCGCGAATGACTATTTCATTGACCTGTACCGGCATAATTCACCTCTATCAAAGATTCAAATCCCGAGCTGATCCCGCAGGGAAACACGCGTGAAATAGTTGTAAGACAGTTCCAGCGTTTCAATAACCAACCCGTTCTCCTGCGCTTTAAAATCGGAGACCGACCATTTGACCGGCCAGGCGTTGACAAAACTGTAGCTCGGCCCGGTCGGAATATGCAGATCGTTGAGCAGGGTGAC
>CALZLE010000125.1 GCA_945788205.1 uncultured Desulfuromonadales bacterium | reverse complement strand
TTGGAGGCTTGGGCGGCGTTTCTTTTCTGTCGCAGCTGGTTGGTAGTCTGCTTGCGGTCGTCTATGCAGTCGTGACTGCTTTCGTCGTTTATAAATTGATTGATGTCGTCTGCGGGTTCCGCTTGGATGAAGAACAGGAGTTCTACGGAGCTGACCTGAGCGTGCATCAGATCAACGCTTATCCTGAGGAAAATGTGAGATAAAATTAATTGGTAGCAGGGTTTGACAGCCTGCTTGAGGGCTGTAGACTGGATCAAAAGGACACGTTTACAGGAGGCAGTGGCAGCCTCCTGCTTTGCCCTGGCGACCTAATCCCTCCTGGTTACCAGGGCACTTTTTAGATAAAAAGGGGCCACGGAAATTTCCGTGGCCCCTTTTCTTTGTTTCTAATGGTATCGGTATTTAGAAGGCGATCAGCTGCCCAGCTTTTTCTTTTCACGCTGAACCAGCTCCGCAACACTATATTTTTGTAGAACCTTGATCATTTCCCGTTGTGCTTCGTTCCAGACGTCGTGGGCAGAGCAGTGTTGGTCACGTTGACAGACATTTTCATCAATCAGGCAGTGGTTCAGTTTCAACTCACCCTCTTCAGCCTGCAGGATGTCGAGCAAATTGATCTCCTCGGGATCTCTGGCCAGCAGAAATCCACCGCCTACTCCACGTTGAGAGCTGACAATTCCGGTCTTGATCAACGGCTGTAAGATTTTTGTGAGAAAAGCAGGTGTCACGTCCTGTGTGCGGCAGATATCTTTTTTCAGGACAATCTCATCCTTTGGCTGTTGAGCCAGGTAGATGATGGTTCTGATTGCGTACTCTGTTGCTCGGGTAATGACCACTTTTTGTACCTCCAAAGTTTACTTATCGAGTTAGAGATACACGGAAGCCTGGATGATGTCAACGGGTTGTTTACACTCTTGGTCATATTTTGTCAGCTTGACAGTTTTTGCCTCTGGTCGCATCATTCTAATTAATTGAACGACGAACAAAAACTGATGAAGAAGATTATTTATGGTTTCAGAGCAAGGAATAACCACTCCTTTGGTGGGGCGTTTTGCACCGAGTCCGACCGGGCCACTACACTTCGGCTCCTTGGTCGCGGCCCTCGGCAGTTACCTGCTCGCAAAGCAGGCTGGGGGAGATTGGTTGTTGCGGGTTGAAGATCTCGATCCGCCTCGGGTCGTTGTGGGGTCGGCGGACGCAATTCTCAAGCTGTTGGAGCTGTGTGGTTTTGAATGGGATGGTGAGGTCATCTACCAGAGCCAGCGCTTCAGCCGTTATCAACAGGTTCTGCAGCAGTTGAGGAAACGGGAATTGGTGTTCGATTGTAGTTGTTCGCGTCGCGAGCTCATTGCCAGTGCGCCGCATTCAGGAGATGATGGACCGATCTATCCAGGGACCTGTCGCCGCGGGCCGGTCGGGCAGCGGGCGGAAAGATCGCTTCGGTTGCAGGTGCCGGATGAGGAAATTTTCTGCCAAGATTTGATTTTCGGAACCTTGCGGCAGAATCTGCAACGCGAGGTTGGTGACTTTGTTCTGCAGCGGGCCGATGGGCTTTTTGCTTATCAACTGGCGGTGGTTGTTGATGATATCGATTCGGGAGTCAATCAGGTCGTTCGAGGTGCCGATCTGCTCTCTTCAACACCGAGACAGGTCTATCTTTACCAATGTTTGCAGCAGTCACGTCCTGATTATTACCATCTGCCTCTTGCTGTGGGTGTAGACGGGCAAAAATTGAGCAAGCGACACGGAAAATCCGCTATTATTACTCCAGAGAACCGTTGCCAAGCTCTTTGGGCTGCGTTTTGTTTTTTGGGTCAACAGCCCCCTGGGGAGCTAGTCGGGGCTTCAGGCTCGGAGGTTCTGGACTGGGGTCTGAGACATTTTGATGTCGCCCGGGTGAAGACTGCGGAATGTTTGGCACCCGATTTTGAACGAAAATCAGAGGTCCTATAGCTTGGTGGGTGTTCTGTTGCGGTTATTTCTGCCGCTTGATATTTGATTCATTTGGAGTATTAAGTATTCTTTTCAGGCGAGTATGCCTGCTAATCGGGAGGAAAAAATGAAAAGGTGGTTATTGTACAGCTTACTCTTACTTCTCGCTGGTTGTAGTTGGGGAAAATTTCAAGTTTCGAAGCAGGATTATCAGGAGAAAGTTCAGGTCCTGGGAGTGTTGCCGCTGGTGATCGACACAGCCGCCCATTTTGAATATCCGCAAAAAGAGCCTCTGCTCGATCTGTTGAGCCGTTCAAGTGCTGGAAAGCACGAACTGCTCGTCGAAAGGTTGCGGGATAAAAAAGGCTATTTCGATGTCCGTCCTCTGTCTGGAAGCCCTGACCTTTTGGCCTTGTCATTGCTGACGGGTGCAAACTCTCCCGATAAGAACGGGCGTCCGTTAGGGTATCAGTTCAATCAGCAGTCGATTGCGGAGCTGGCCCAGCGGAACGTAGTTGATGCTTTGTTGGTTGTGGTTTTTTCCGGAGCACAGATCACGGAGACGCGTCGTTCGCGGACCAAGTTTGAATCGCTGACAACCCGATATAACGATGTCATGGCAACAGCAACTGTGATTGATCGAAACGGGCAGGTGCTTTGGGAATTGGTCGGTGGTGATGCTGTGCGCGCTGTATTGTTGCAGTATGCTGATTTCGATGAAGCCTATTACAATCGTACCGATCAGGTTCACGTGAAAAATATCGGTTTGGCGGGGATTGAGAAAACGTTGGACGAGCGGTCGGAAGAGAAGAAAAAGGCCCGTTTGCCTCGAATGTACGATCAGCTTTTTGACCGGATCGTTTCCGGGCTCAGTCCGGGACTTCTCGATTCACTAAAATAGTCGTTGGTTAGACCCGATTCCTGCATCTTTTCTTTAGAGCTGATCGTTGGATTCGCAGAACAAACAGCAGAACCAAGACCCCGCTTGCCGCTTCGATCATGAAGATTTTCGCCAGCAGTTACAGGAGGCGATGGCCAAGCAGGAAAAGGTCAACGCCGAGCTGCGGCAAATCGGCCGGATTTAATCCGATTATATCGGCGTTGCTTCCTGTGAGTTAGTGCAGGGGATAGAGCAGTTACTGGCTCAGCATTGTCAGGAAGAAAAGCCTTTCGACGAAGATTAAAATTGTTTTTCACTGTTGACACAGAGACGCAAAGCGGGTAAAAGCTGCATTATACGTTATGAAGACGCGATGACGCGCCTGCCTCTAAATGATCCTGCCAGTGCTAGGTTGAGTGAGCAACCTTCAGAATAGAAATTCAAGCAAGTCATTCATATATAAAAACCGCCAACTGCAAAATAATTATCTTTGATACTTAAAATACAGATCGACAGAGCTTTGACCATATCAGAGTGCTCAAAAACGATAATCATTTCATTTATCCCCTTATTTTATGCAAACCCGTAGAGTACGGTCCCTGCATGTCCGACTGGAAAACCTGGAGAACCTATGAATTTAAAAGAACTGAAGAAGCAGAAAATTTCTGAGCTGATCGCGCTCGGCAAGGATCTGAAGCTGGAAGAAATCGGTGGCATGCGTCGCCAGGACTTAATTTTTGCCATTCTCAATGCGACTGCGGCGAAAAAGAAAGCCATTTTTGGCGAGGGAGTTCTCGAGATTCTTCCAGATGGGTTCGGTTTTCTACGCGCGCCGGATGCGAACTATTTGCCGGGGCCGGATGATATTTATATTTCCCCATCGCAGATTCGTCGTTTTGCACTGCGTACGGGCGACACCGTTGCCGGGCAGATTCGGCCGCCGAAAGAGGGGGAGCGTTACTTTGCACTGCTGAAGGTTGCTGAGGTCAACTTTGATGATCCATCGAAGATGCGTGAAAAGACCTTCTTCGACAACCTGACCCCACTTTACCCTGATCAGCAACTGACGATGGAAAACGGTTCAGACAATCATGCGACTCGAGTTATCGATCTGGTCTCACCGATCGGCAAGGGACAGCGTGGCCTGATTGTCGCGCCACCGCGAACCGGTAAAACTGTGTTGCTGCAGAATATTGCCAATTCGATTTCTACCAACCATCCGGAAGCCTACCTGATTGTTCTGTTGATCGATGAGCGTCCCGAGGAAGTTACCGATATGCAGCGTAGCGTCAACGGCGAGGTTATCTCCTCGACCTTTGACGAGCCGGCCAACCGTCATGTGCAGGTCGCCGAGATGGTTATTGAAAAAGCCCGCCGCCTGGTTGAGCACAAGCATGACGTGGTTATCCTGCTCGACTCGATCACTCGTCTGGCCCGTGCTTACAACACCATCATCCCGTCCTCCGGAAAGATTCTTTCCGGTGGTGTCGATGCTCATGCCCTGCACAAGCCGAAACGTTTCTTCGGTGCCGCGCGGAATATCGAAGAGGGTGGCAGCCTGACCATTATTGCCACCGCCCTGATCGATACCGGCAGCAAGATGGATGAGGTCATCTTCGAGGAGTTCAAGGGGACCGGTAATATGGAGCTGCACCTCGACCGTCGACTGGCCGATAAGCGGACCTACCCGGCGATGGATATCAACCGTTCCGGTACTCGGAAAGAGGATCTGCTGGTCGATCCGTCGCAATTGCAGCGCACCTGGCTGCTGCGTAAGGTTCTCTCCAGCATGAATACCGTTGACAGTATGGAGTTCCTGCTCGAAAAGCTGGCCGAAACAGAAACCAATCAAGATTTTCTGGATTCGATGAACCAATAAAGCGCTTGATTGGATGTGCTAAAAGTGATAAATAAGCGGTTTGTTTGCCGCTAATACCTATAGGCCTGTACAAAGCCAGGTCGCCAAGGAGAAAAAAGATGAAAGAAGGAATCCATCCCAAGTATCAGGAAGTCACCGTACGTTGTGACTGTGGGAACACATTTGATACCAGTTCGACTCTTGAAAAAGAGATCCATACTGAAATCTGTTCCGCTTGCCACCCGTTCTACACCGGTAAGCAGAAGCTGATCGATACCGCTGGTCGGATCGAGCGCTTCCGCAAAAAGTACGCCCAGAAGTAACAATACGGGTAGAGAAATCGGGCGGCCCACTGGGCCGCCTTTTTTCGTTTTATCGGATAAAAAAATATGCATGTCGCACTGTTGACCCATACTCCCGACCCGGAACAGGTTGTTGCTGCCGCGGCCCGGCTCTGCTACTCCAATTCATCGATTGATGAATTGATGGCGAAGAGCAAGACTGATCGGCAGGAGTTTC
>CALZLE010000124.1 GCA_945788205.1 uncultured Desulfuromonadales bacterium | reverse complement strand
CCTCAAGCATCAGCTCAGCCAACTCCGTGTAGCGCTTCTGCTTCACAAACTCGTTACCAGCGGACTGGTAAGCAAACAGCAAATTTTTCTGAATGACTGTCTCATACGGAACCGACCGCAAAGTCTTTTTCAGCAGTTTGATAGCTTCGACGTACCGCTTTGCTTTCAACAAGGCAACGGCCTGGTTGTTATCATCAACAGAAACCCGTGCCTGCACAGCAGGTGCAGAAATCAGCGAACAGCAGACAACCAATGCCAGCAAGAATAAGGAAAGGGAGCTGCTTCTCACTCAGCCTCCTGCCGAGGGAAATCACACCACAATAGAGTCGCACCAACAACGGCTAGCGGGATGCAGAAGAACTGGAGAAAGGGAATGGCCAAAAGACAGAAAACGCCACAAGCGTAACCGGTCATCAATACCGGTCGCTTGGTGATATAGCGCCGCTGCTCGGAAAAGCTCAGCTGCTTGCGCATCAGCACAAAAGCCATGTATTCGACCACCAAAAAAAACAGGGTGAAAATTGGCGCCAGCACCGCATAAATGATCGACCCGATACCCGGAATCAGGTTGATGGCAAACAACAGCAACATGCAGACGATAAAAACCGACAGCTTCTTTACCTCGACGATGATCGCGTGTTTCCCTTCTTTCCAGAAACGGCCGACACTGAAACGCTCGTCCGCTGGCCGACCAACTTGCAACGCCTCTGTGTGCTCGGAAAGGAGTTCGTTAAAAGGCGACGCGATCAGATTGCCAAGAACGGTAAAAGAGAAGAACACCACCACCGTTGTCAGCAGCATCGCCACCGTCCAGGCCAGATAATAAAGAATGACTCCGTACCAGACATCGGTACTCGGGGCGTAGGTTTCGAGCATGCCCTGAAACAGATCGAGGCCGAAATAGACCGACAGAGAAAAAATCAGCACATTGATGGCAAAAGGGATCGCCAGATATTTCAGCAGGCTCGGTTTCTTCCCCAGAAACTTTGCCGCCCGCAATAAATAACTGAAACCACGGGTAAAGCTTGCTACCGGCTTTACAGCAGCAGAAGTGACTTCACCGATCATTGTTCCTCCTTGCTGACTTTCAGCCCCGCTTCAAGCGTTGGATACTGGAGTTCAATCCCCAACTGTTCGATCATTTTCCGGTTTGACATCCGCCGCGACTCTTTCTGATAAGAGAGCATCAGTGGGTTCATCTCTTTTTCCGCCTCGGCCATACTTATTTGTTTCGGCCGTGGCAACGCGTAGAGATCGGCAACGGCAAGAAAGTAATCCGTCATACTGCTCTCCTGCCCATCACAGACATTGTAAATCTCGCCATGCGCACCCTTCTCCATCGCCGCCAGACAAACCTGCACCAGATCGAAAGCATGAATCCGGTTGGTATAAGACGCATCCTCCGGAGTTAAAACCGGGTGCCCCTGCATAATCCGCGAAACCGGCAGTCGA
This sequence comes from uncultured Desulfuromonadales bacterium, assembly GCA_945788205.1. Taxonomy (GTDB): domain Bacteria; phylum Desulfobacterota; class Desulfuromonadia; order Desulfuromonadales; family Geopsychrobacteraceae; genus Malonomonas. Next base: position 9,861 of record CALZLE010000124.1, on the reverse strand, counting down.
CCGGGTCCGTAAATTCCGGTGACCCGCAGAATAACCAGCTCAAAACCAAACTTTCCCGCCTGTTCCTGCAATTGACTTTCCGCACTGGCGCGCCGCATTGCCCGTGTGGTCTGCGGATTAATCGGCGTTTCTTCCGTGACGCGCGCGCCACCACAATCGCCGTAAACACCACTGGTACTGATGTAAACAACCTTCGACGGGACATTGTCCGACGATAGTTTACGGCAGAAATTCAGCACCCGATAATCACTTTTCCCACCCCCCTGTGGCGGCATGAAAAAAAAGACCTGTTTGCCATGCACCGGGACAGTCGGAGCATCTTCCTGATAATCGAAATTGCCAACAATGGTCGAAAACCCCTTGGCCTGCAACTCCACAGCACTCTCTTCGGTCTTAGCCGTTACCAGGACCTGTTGCCCCTGACCCAACAATATTTTTCCAACCCGGCAACCAATATCGCCGCAGCCGATGATGACACAATCGCCCACCCTGCTTCTCCTTTATTGCAAACTCTTATTGATGATCTCGTACAAATCCTTCGACAGCTCTGACCCTCGCATCCGCTCCAGTTCAGCCTTCATCAGCTCGCGGCGTTTCGGTTCCAACCGTTTCCAGCGGGTGAAGGGACCAGCCATCCGTGCTGCAACCTGAGGGTTGCGCTGATCAAGCTTTAAAATCAGGTCCGACAACAAACGATATCCTGCGCCATCAGCACGGTGAAACGCGGCCAGATTCTGCGTAAAGGCGCCAATCAATGACCGGAAACGGTTCGGATTTTTCAGCGAAAAGGCTGGATGTTCCAGCAACTTTTCAACCTCAGCAAAAGCCTGTGGCTGATGCGAAAGGGCCTGAATACTGAACCACTTATCTACTACCAGCGGGTGCTGCTGCCACTGCTGATAGAAATGCTCGATGATCTGCTGCCTCTCCTGCGCCGGATTATCGACCAGGACCGACAAAGCAGCCAACCGATCGGTCATGTTGTGAGCGTCATGATATTGCTGAAGGCAAAGGTCCGTGATCCGCTGTTCGTGCAGTTCCATCAACAGAGTTAAGCAGAGATTGCGCAAACTCCGTCGTCCGACTGCTTGTGAGTCGAGGTTATAGGTTCCCGGGTCAGCGCACTCTTCATAGCGTTCCAGCAGAGCCCCCTGGCAATCGCTGCCAAGTTGCCAGCGCGCCCGGTCACGCACTTCGCGGATCGCCTGCGGATCGTATTCCGGCAGTTGATCAGCCAGATACTGCTCACTCGGCAACGTCAGCAACTGCGTCAACAAACTCAGGTCGGCGGTGCGATCCTCCAACGCATGTCGCCAGGCGGTGACGAACTTGGGACTGAGAGCGAACTGCTTGCCATTCTCCAGATCGTTCAGCATCCGCAACAGCTCTTTGAGGGCTAACGTCTGGCCTGCTTCCCAACGATTAAAGGAATCGCTGTCGTGAGCCATACGGAACGCCAGTTCTTCGTCACTGAAGTCGCATTTGAGTCGAACCGGTGCGGAGAAACCCCGCAGTGGTGAGATCACTGGTTTTTCCATCAAACCGACAAAGGTGAAACTCTGCTCCTGCGCGGTTAGCTCCAACACCCGAGTCGCCGCTCCAGTGATGGCTTCTCCGGCGAGCTGCAACGGGATATCGTTGCCATCAGAATCGAGCAGGCCGATCGCCAGAGGAATGAGAAAGGGTTGTTTTTCCTGCTGATCCGGGGTCGGCGGACAGTGCTGCAGAACTTTCAGCGTCAAAGTCTGCTGCTCAGCATCGTAATCAGTACGAACCAACACCTGTGGCGTTCCGGCCTGCGAATACCAGAGCTTGAACTGGCTCAGGTCACGTTGCCCCGCGTCCTCCATTGCCTTGACAAAGTCATCGCAGGTCGCCGCCTGCCCATCGTGCCGTTTAAGGTAAAGCTGTACCCCGGCGGTAAACTTCTTTTCGCCGAGCAGGATACGCATCATCCGGATGACTTCGGCGCCCTTGTTATAAACGGTCATGGTGTAGAAATTATTGATTTCCACGTACGAGGCAGGACGGACCGGATGCGCCATCGGACCGGCATCTTCCGGGAACTGATGCTGGCGCAGGATGCGGACATCGTCGATCCGCTTGACTGCAGCCGAGTTCATGTCGGATGAAAACTGTTGATCCCGGTAAACGGTCAAACCTTCCTTGAGACTCAGCTGAAACCAATCGCGACAGGTGACCCGGTTGCCGGTCCAGTTGTGGAAATATTCGTGACCGATAACCGCCTCGACACCGAGATAATCTATATCGGTCGCTGTCTCCGGATGGGCCAGCACATACTTGGAATTGAAAACGTTCAGCCCTTTGTTCTCCATCGCGCCCATATTGAAATCATCGACAGCGACGATCATGTAGCGATCGAGATCGTACTCCAGCCCGTAAACCTCTTCATCCCACTGCATCGATCTTTTTAGCGAAAGCATGGCGTGCTCGCAGTAATCACGATTACGCTCTTCAACATAAATCTGCAGCAAAACCTCTCGGCCAGAACTGGTGGTGTAATGATCTTCCAGACAGACCAGATCGCCAGCGACCAGTGCAAACAGGTAACTCGGTTTGGGGAACGGATCTTCCCACTCAGCATAATGACGACCATTCGACAGCTCGCCCTGCCCGACCAGATTACCGTTACTCAACAGCACCGGATATTGCTTGTCAGCTTCGATCCGCACCTTGAACTGCGCCATCACATCGGGGCGATCGGGGTAGTAGGTAATTTTGCGGAAGCCGTGTGCTTCGCACTGAGTACAGAAGTTCCCGCTCGACTGATAAAGCCCCTCAAGCGAAGTATTTCCGGCCGGATCGATCTGGGTTTCGACCTCCAACGTAAACTCTTCTGGCACCTCTGTAATCGTCAGAGTCTCAGCCTCAACCAGATAGGCATTTTCCGACAGAGCAGAGCCATTAAGCTTGATGTCAAGCAACTGCATGCTGTTGCCGGCTAAAACCAATGGCTCGGCGGCGGTGCGATCCGGGTTGCGAGAAAACTGCACCCGCGACTGAACCCGCGTAGCAGAGGGTTCAAGCAGAAAGGTGAGTTCAACCTTCTCAACCAGATAGGCAGGAGTTTTATAGTCACGCAGATGGATAGTTTCGGGGACATTATTGCTGTTGGTCATGGCATCTATTTCAGTGAGAGAGTCACAGGATATTCTGACGAAGATTGTCTCGTTTCAATAACTGACCGATAGTAGCATTTTTCATCTAAAGCGGAAAGAATCAGCAACTAAAAAAGCAAGGGCAACCAATCTGGTCGCCCTTGCTTTGCAGAAGAGACAGGTTCCCGGTTTAAAAACCGCAACCGCCCACTTCGCCATCTTCATAACTGATGGCGCTGTAGGGACAAGCCGGGATACAGATACCGTCAAAATCGCACTTTTCCTCGTCGAGAACCGCAGCGCCGTCGACGATGCTGATCGCTTTTTCCGGACAGACTTTAATGCATTCGCCGCTTCCGCAGCATAAGTTTCTATCGATGACAATTTTCATAACTATTATTCTGCTCCTTAATGGGGATCGAGTAATGCTTCATCCTAGTGAAGTAAAGTCATCGAGGTCAAGTCAAGAGCAGATTTATCGGATCAGGGTTGTTCAACCATCTTTCCACACCAGTCGATGAACGACTGATTTTCCTCATAATAGGCAAAACCTCCGTAACCCTTTTTAATCATCAGGCAGACCAGCACATCAACCTGCCGTGCGTTGTTAAACCTCACCTCTTTCAACCACTGACGACTGTCCCATAAATAGGCGGAAACCCCGCGCTGCACGTCCTGCCCGTTCGGAAATCGGGCCATATAACCTTCGGCGGCCAGATTCTGGATAATCGCCTCCCGCACTTCGGTGTCAAGACTTTCCAGGTGTCCCGCCGGTGCACCAGCAGAAGCCATAAAGGGAAGCAATAATAGCAGCAGCAGAAGCAAACTCGTCATTCTTAACGCAAGCTTGAGCATACTCAACTCTCCTTTCAAGGGACCAGGGCTGCAAGTCGCCTGTACCATTGATCATTCTTGTCGAACAATATCCGGGTCGCGGCCAGATCGGCAGCCAATCGCTGCTGCGCTTGACGCATGGCGGCAGTTTTGTTCTGCCGCTGATAACGGGCAATCTCCGCCACGCGGCTCATCAGCAGATAATGTGCCGCGGTCCGGTCAAGCCGGTTGAGGCCGTAGGCAGCTGCAAATTCCTGCCGCCCGGAGCCACCGCCCTTCTCATTTGCCAACCCAAGATAGAGTAAACTGTGGATCCGCAATTTCTGCGGGATAGCGGAATTCTCAAGAACCTGAGAAAAACTCCTCTGAGCGCCTCGCCAATCACCGCGCAACAGCCGCACCATCCCTTTGGAAAACGAGATCGCTTCGCTTTCGCGATCTGCCAACGAACGCGTACGAACCCAGCCTTTCTTCCCGTCGGTCGCAATCAGAACGCCATCTTCATGGATTTCATAAAACCTGATCACTTCACCGAGTCGGCCGATCTGACTGCCACCTTTGCGCTTGGAATAAAGCGGCATGCCCTGCGGATCTTGAAATCCGACAATCGCTTCCCGATTTAGCAGCAAAGGTTCAAATTCGTAAAACTGTCCGGGGATGTCGAGTTCGAAGCGCTGCACGCCAGCCTTTGTGTTCAGACTGACTGCCCAGAGTTCAGGCCGCACCTGCCGTTTTTTCAGCAACGGCGTCAGGGTTAACTGCAACTGTACCACCACCCCGTCAGCATACTGATGCGCCTTGCCCCAGACCGCCAGATCGGCCCGTACCGAGGGCCACGTCGCTGCAGCAAGGACCGCATCGTGGCTGGCCTGTTCAAGTGGTTGTTGACCGTAAAGAATCCATGCGCCCTTATCCGGGGTATCGACGGCACGAAATGCTTTTATCAACTCAAAATAGACACTGGTCCGCACATGCTGACTGAGTGGTTCTTTACCGATGAATTCAGGGACCAGAACCCGCAGCGGCTCAGCGGCAACGGTCGTTGTCAGCAACAGACTCAACATCAGTAGCAGGATGGTTTTGGGCAACTTATCAGGAACCATTGCCACCCCCCATCAACTCATTTGAGGCCTGCACAATTGCTTGCTCAAGTTTGGCTAAATCGCCCTGTAATTCACCGCTGCGCCGCTTGATGTCTGCCAGTTTATTCAATGCAGAAGTTAAAAATCTGGCAACCTGATGACTGTCTGACCCGAGCCGCTTTGCATCCATCGCCAGAGCGTACAGAATGACCAGCGAATGGCTGTCCTGCGTGTTGGCATGCTCACTGATTTTTATCGGCAGATCGATTTTGACAACGTCGTGCGGGAAGTATTCTTTCAACTCGCCAAGGTGAAAATTACTCTTGACCATGTAGGTAAGATTATCGTCGGAAACAATCGTTCCCCGCAGCAGGCAAAGAACGGAAGCCTGGTTTTCCATCCAGCGCTTGACGTTCGCATTGCGGGTAAAGGTATCCTGATCGTGATAAGCGACATAAATATCTTCGAGGTACGCCAGCGCCTGCTCATCATCCTGAAAAACTTCGCGCCGGAGATTGGAGATTTTATCCTCGATAATCCCCTGAAAAACTTCAAATTTATCTTTGCTCGTTGCGCTGCTGGCTCCTTTGTACTGGAAAATAGCCACCTGACTTTTCGGTGCAGCCCAACCGATAAAGGGGCTAAAAAACAGACCGATGAGTGCAAAGCAAATCCATTTCATGGGCAACGACACTCCTTCGACAGCAATTGCTCGGTCCCGGAAAAATCGATCCAACGGATGTCGATCAGGTAGGCACAATCACGTTCGGCCATCGACTCGGCAATAAAGCTCGCCGGAGTATTATCGATATAGGCCCGGTAACTTGCTCTCACCGGCGGTGCCTTCGGGCTGACGAGGACATCCTCATCCGACAGGCGGTTGCGGACATCAAGATCTGGTGAGCTCTCTACCCCGTCGATCCGTAGGGAATAATCGACCCCGGTCACGATACCGCTGAGTTCACCGGAGTTCTCGTAGGCAACCCGCACTTCATCCTGCCTGCAACTGGTTATGGCAGCTTCAACACGGGCGGCTTTGTCGGTAAAGGCGAGAGAGGAGAGAGAATCGGCGATGCTCCAGAGCTGGGTCAGAACAAACAAGCTGCCGAGAAAAGCGCTCCAACGAAGTACGTAACGGGTCCAATCCTGATAAGAACCGCACTTGATGCATTTTACCGCTTTGTCCCGAATCGGTTCCTGACAAACCCGGCAAGTTGTCGTTTGAGAATCGGCTGTTGTTGCTTGCTTTTCGTCGCCCATAAAAAACCCACAAAAAGTTATTAATATGAGGAAGGTACAAGCTTTTCATTAATAAGATTAACAGGTTTGAGGCGGGGCTGCAAAGCTCGGCGGGAATATTCAAGGTTCATTCGCGGGACTGGGAGCATTTCCAGCAGGCGGTAAACTGTTGTGTAGACTGTTCTCCACAATGGGAACAGGTCCAGGGTTCTGCATTTTCACCGGTTCCACGAGCCAACCAAGCATCCAGGAGCAAGCGTGCACGAGGGTAGACCTCATCATCAATCACCCAGAGTTCTGGAAAACACTCAACGAAGGGGATTTCACCAATTCCGGCAGAGAGCCTGTCATTCTTCACCAAACACTTAATCCCCTCTTCGGCCAGCATCTCCTTGAACATTCCGGCCTGTGGCCCTTCCCAGTTATAAAAAGTTTGAAGCTTCTTCATGCCTGTAATTATAGCAGGTTATAAATTTACCCTGGCAATAGATGGCAACTTTTCTGCTAGAATATTATTTGATAACGTACTCGTTTTTATAATTGGAGGTCCGAATGGCCGATCTGTCGACCACTTACATGGGAATACCGCTGAGCAACCCTTTTGTTGTTGCCAGCAGCAGTCTGACAAAAACTCTGGATGGAGTTAAAAAATGTGCCGAAGCAGGTGCCGGGGCGATTGTCCTGAAATCTCTGTTCGAAGAACAGATTGCTGCGGAAACACTGGAATTGAGTAAGCATGCTGAAGACTATTCCGGCTATGGCGAAGCCTACAGCTACTTGCAGGGCTACGGCATGGAGCTCGGTCCGAAAGATTACCTGTCCCTGATCCGTGACGCTAAACAGGCTGTAGAGACTCCGATCATCGCCAGCCTCAACTGTATTAGTACCGATCGCTGGGCCGACTATGCGCTGCAGTTAGAAAATGCCGGAGCAGACGCCATTGAGTTAAATGTCGGATTGATGCCGACCCTTGCCAATCAGGAAGGACCGTCGATCGTCGATCAGCATCTGCGCATCCTTCACGATGTTAAAACCCGGACAAAAATTCCGGTGGCGATGAAGGTCGGCCCCTACTTCACCTCCTTTGCGAACTTTGCCGACCGTCTGGTTCAGGATCGTGCCGAAGCCCCGGCCTACAGCGTTGGCTGGTTCGGTCGGAATAAAGAGGCAGGCAAAGTCACCTGGAAAGGTGCTGATGGGTTGGTCATTTTCAACCGCTTTTACAAGTTCGATATCGATATCGACAAAATGGAGCTGGTGCACGGCAATCCTTACAGCACTCAACAAGAAGTCCATTACACGCTGCGCTGGCTGTCACTGCTGACCGGAAAAGTTTCCTGCGATCTGGCGGGCAGCACTGGAATTCATACCGGCCGAGATGCTGTCAAAGCAATTCTGGCAGGAGCCAAAGTCGTGCAAATCTGCTCAACCCTGTTTCAAAACGGACTTGAACAGATCGGCACAATGAAGCAAGAGATGGAAGGGTGGATGCAGGAAAAAGGTCACGAAAAGCTTTGCGATTTCCGCGGCAGGATGAGTCAGTCTCAGAGCGAAAACCCATCGGACTACGAACGATTACAATACCTCAAACTGTTTGTCGGCATCGACTGAAACAACAAAGCCCCAACCGCTCTTCGGTTGGGTCATTCGATTGAAACAAAACTATTAACCGTGTCTGAAAACTAAGAGGCTATAGCGTCTGGTGTGAAAACCGCCTGGGTTGCCAATTGGAGAGCCTCTTCAATCGGCAACAGAGTTTCGGTTTTTGCCACAAAACCATTGGCATGCACGAAACGAACTTGTGGATTATCAGCAACAGCACGGAAATCAACGTTCATATTGTCGCCAATTCGCAACATTTCCCAGCCACCACCCCGCGCTGACGGCGTAATGCTCATCGCGACACGCTTGTCATCAAGGAACTTGAGATAGCGATCCATCGATAATTTCGGATCATCGGAAATAGCACAAACAATCGCTTTGAGGTGTTTAACCGGCACGACCAACGCTTCACTCTTCAGACGTTCGAGCCGCTCCATTTTACGCCCGATCATCGCCAGCAGGTCTTCGCCAAACTCCTTCATCAGAAGATAAAACAAGTCCCCCTGGCGCAACCTCTGAAGCCGGGAAAATCGCGACAGGATGTAACCGTCAATCGGCGACGAAGCAGCAAACAGAATACTGGTATCAACACCGAGGTACTCTGCTGTTCTGTATGGTCCCCGAACATCCATCATACTCATATGTCCGTACCATTCAAACATCAACAAGGCTCGCTCATGATAGCCAAAATGTTTCATGACCAGATGAAAAGCACAGGGCAAGGCAGGATCTTGGTGATGGTCGAAATTATGTTTATCGGCATCGTATTCCATGCCGACGTCAATGACATAAGTATATGGATCAGCAAGGTCCTCGGGAGTTGCTTCGCGGCGATAAACTGCCTTTACATCGAGCATTGAAAGCAAAACACTGACCGACAGAAAGTCATCTTTATGGGCACTACCAGGATGCACCACTATTTTATACATGCGTCAATAAACCTTCTTCTTGCATCCCCTCACTTCAACGACCTGCATCTAGCAAATCGAACCAACGAGAACGACGTACTTCAAGATCAACGTCTGGACCTACATTATTCATTAAAGCCAGAATGAGTACAAATAGTTTCTTTTTAATAAACGACCAGCTTAAGCAGCTTAGTTGGCTCTTGGCGCTCCATCCGGTGAGGCTCCTGGGGTCGTTTTTCTCCAGGCTTCAACTGATGAATTTTCTCATGAAAGCGATCAACAGGATAATTCCGGCTGCGCTGCAAATGTTTCTGCGTCGCTTGCTTTACCGGTGCGCGTCTCTCCACAAAGGGGCAACTCTGCTGAACCTGTTTTACCTGGTGCTTAACGTAAACAAACTTCAGCGCCTGCGGGTGTCTGTTCACCGGTTTTTCACCAGCAATTTTCCAGTTACCAGCAGATTGTTGACAGGCCGTTCCGAAAGCCTGCTGTGTCGCTCCACCAAGCTGCACTGTCGAAAGATATTCCCGACAAATCTGGCCATAAGATGTCCGGTAAGTTCTGAGCGGAACCGTCGAACCACTTAGCCCGCTCGCTGGATTGACCCAATCGACTGCCCGATGATTTGGACTTTTTGCCAATGCATACTGAAAGCCACCAGACAAACTATCGGCATCAGCATGAGTCAGCAGATAAATAGAATTGTGTTGTCCAGCCATCGCGACCGAAGCCATCAATAAAACCAACAAAACAATAAAGTATTTCATTGCGCTCTCCCGATCTGCTGTCTTTGCAGGAACGATTTTTTTAACAATTCTGCAAAGAACTGAATTCAGGTCGATACTTCTCTAGCTTTGTGTGATTATACGATTCTCCGCAAATAAATATAACCACTATAGTTATATTTATTTGCGGAGAATCGTGCTAAATACCGGCTTTCTGCCTCTAAATTAAGCCGCTGCAACATTATTTATTATTTAACTATTTGGTTTCATCTTTTTTAGCGCTAAACATGACGTAAAAAACGAAGTCGTGAAACCGCAGTTAAGGGTGGCGAAAAAACAGGCCATTTCGACT
>CALZLE010000123.1 GCA_945788205.1 uncultured Desulfuromonadales bacterium | reverse complement strand
GAATGATCAGCCCGGATTCTTCAGCCAGGGCGATAAAATCATTCGGAGGAATCAGTCCCAAGGTTGGGTGCTGCCAGCGCAGTAAAGCCTCGAGTGCGGTGACCTCGTTGTCGTGTAGAGCAACTTTTGGCTGATAGAGGATGTAGAATTCATCGTTTTCCAATGCTTTGCGCAGACCGGTTTCAAGAACCAGCCGTCGCTGCGCATGCATATCCATTTCAGGGCAATAAAATTGACAATTATTACGGCCATTCGCTTTTGCCTGATACATAGCGATGTCGGCTTTTTTGATCAATTCATCGGCGTCCGATTCATCGCTTGGGAAAATTGAGACACCGATACTGCTGGTTATAAACAGCTCATTGCCATCAATAATCATCGGTTGAGCAAGTTTTTTCAGTATCTGTGAGGCTATCCGTTCGATGTCCTCTGTTGTTTTGGGGTTAACCAGCAGAATAACAAACTCATCGCCGCCGAAGCGGGAGACTGTATCGACTTCACGAACGCAGCTCTGTAACCGATTGGCAATTTCCTGAAGCATCATGTCGCCGACGGCGTGGCCGAGGGTGTCGTTGACCATTTTAAAGCGATCGAGATCAAGAAACAGTAGCGCCAGAAACTGTTCCTGACGCTTGGCGAGAGCTTTGGCTTGGATGAGGCGATCGGTAAAAGTCAGGCGATTCGGCAAATCTGTCAACATGTCGTGGTGAGCCATGTGCTGCAACTGCTCTTGTGCTTCTTTTCGTGCGGTAATATCGCGGCAGATTCCCCACATCGATTCGGGTTGACCATTTTTAAAGGTACAGGAAAACGATCCTTCGACCACAACCTGGGTGCCGTAGTTAGAAAGCAGGCTCCCCTCCATGCTGGTAACTTCTTTGCCGCGCAGGGCGCGTCGAAACTCATCCATACAGCGGTTTTTCGAGTCACCATCGATGAAGTCGATCATGGTTTTTCCCGTCAGCTCAGCAAAACTGTAGCCGAGGGCTTTCTGCCAGGCTGGATTGACGTAGAGAAACTCTCCGGTCGCTGAGCAGTGGAAAATCAGGTCGTTGGCTGACTCCATAAAGGCAACTTTTTCCGCTTCACTCTTTTCTACCGCCCGGCGCTCACTCCGGATGACTCCCATTAGCGCAGCTCCGGCAATCGCAACTGTTGCGTTCAGCAAGCAAACCCACAACCATTTGAGGAGGAGATAAAGTGTTTGATGGTGCAGTTCAGGGTCGACAAAAGGGAGCTGTATATGGGGAATAGCTCCCAAATAGCCGAGTAACAGCAAGCTGCCGAACATCAGCCCGCCGAGGACTCCGATGAGCCAGATATCCTGCTTTTTTTCCAACAGGATCGTGGCCTCTAGGGTCACCAGCAGGTAGAGGGCCCAGAGCCAACTTGCCGAGCCACTACTGCAGTAGACAAGGATGGTGACAAACAACAGATCGAGAAAGATCTGCAGGTGATCGACATATTTCAGTTGTCGTATCGATTCGTAATGGAACTGATAGATATAGTTGTAGCCGAAAATAATAACAAAGCTTAAGCCAAGGAGGCCTAATTGTAGTAGATCGATCGTGAGCCCATGGCCATTGATTGTGTAAAAAAAGAGGGCGCTGGCTGAATAAAGCGAGGTCATCAACAGCAGCAACCAACGCGCCTTAGCAATAAGGGCGGTACGTTCACGATCGTTGGCAAAGCTGATGGATATGTTGAGCAGGCGATTAGCCATCCGGCGATCCGTATTTGAAGGCTGTAGAAAAGTTAGATTAAAAACTATTAGCATGTATTAATAGCACGGGTTCGGAATATTTGTTAGTGAAATGTAATTGTTCGTGTCGTTTTTGTGTTGGTCGTCCTCTTGAAGATGCTGTAGATGCGGGTTATGCTTGGCTATTCATTGAACAAATTATCGGGTTTGCTTTAGGGAGCTGTCTATGCAACGTCTGTCGATCAGTCTTTTTTTACTCGTTATTCTTGCCGGTTGCGGTGGTGTTTACTACGGAGCAATGGAAAAAATTGGTATTCACAAACGGGATATTCTGGTTGATCGAGTCGCCGAAGCTCGGGACAGTCAAGTGGAAACCAAGCAGCAGTTTGCTTCCGCCCTTGAGCAATTTAAATCGGTCCTCGCCTTTGATGGGGGGGAGCTGGAAAAGAAATACCGCCAACTGAAGTCTGTGCTGGAAGACAGTGAAGACCAGGCAGAAGACGTGCGGGATCGTATTTCAGCAGTGGAAAATGTTGCCGAAGCCTTGTTTGATGAGTGGGATGCTGAGTTGGAGCAGTATTCCAGTGCCAGCCTGCGACGGAGCAGTGAAGCACAGTTGAATGAGACCCGCAGACATTACGCCAAGCTGCTCAGCGCGATGAAAAAAGCCGAAGCAAAAATTGACCCGGTGCTGAATCCACTGCGCGATCAGGTTCTATTCCTCAAACATAATTTAAATGCGCGGGCGATCACATCCTTACAGTCAGAGCTCGGCAACATCGAAGTTGATATTTCCCGTTTGATCAGAGAAATGGAACTCTCAATAAAGGAAGCAGATCAGTTTAT
>CALZLE010000122.1 GCA_945788205.1 uncultured Desulfuromonadales bacterium | reverse complement strand
GCCCGCCAGCACCTTTGGCGTCGAGCTGATGACATCGCCCAGCTTCCAGACGTTGCCATTGCTGCCGCCGCCGCTGACCGTCACGCGGCGATCCCGGTAATCTCCATCATAGGTTGCGCCACAGGCGTTGTCACCGCTGGCGCTGCCTTCCAGGCATTCGCCACGGATGTAGCCGACGATTTCGTTGCTGCTGTAAGGAGCCGTGGCATTGAGGGCACCCAGCAGGGTCGCGTCCATCGTGGTTTTGAATTCCGGATAGGTTTTGCCCGCATCAGCAGCAAAGGTATGGGTGGTCGTTCCACCCCGGATGACCTTTTTCGAGGTGAAAATATTGCGGCTTGAGGGATCCCGCAGTGCCAGCTTTTTACCCCCCTCCCAGTTGTAGTTGATCATGTCGAAGTCGTCGATGGTTGGATTGCTGCAGGCGGCCAGCTCGTTGTCGGTAAACAGCGCCGCTTTGGTTTCGTTCGCTTCGGCATCGAAGAAGAGTTTCACCACCTCGTCCTGGGTGGGCTTCAGCTTCAGATCACTGACGGTGTCTTCGCGCAGGTTATCATCATAATCGATCCAGAGGTTCTGCACGTAGCCGGTCCATTCGATCTCACGCGCACTTTCCTGGCGTACCGGCAGGAAGTACGCTTGCATCATGGAGCCCACCCCGCGCGAAGAGGTGGTCAGCACCGAAACCGCGGTTCCTGAGGCGGCTTGTGCCAGGATATCATCGAGCGCCTTTTCCAATGCGTCTTCCAGGTCTTCGCTGTTCTTGCCGCTGTAGTATCCGCCGCCGCCTACCAAGGCCGCATTTTCAAGGGTCGTCTCCGTGGTCGCATCCTGCTCGCCCAGGGTATTGACGACGTAGGTGTAAACATTCTGACTACCGGTATCGGGGGTACGCAGATCGGTTTTGTAGCCATAGCAGGTGTTCTTTTCCAAGGCCGGAGCAGTGGCGTCGCATTCACTCGGCAGGGTGCTAAAACTGGTCCCACTCAAGTTGGCGCCAGAGGTCAAGACCAGGAGGAAGTTCTTGCGGCAAGGGGTGCTGTCGATCGGATCACTGTTGTTACAGCCGCTGTACCCCTGCCCGTATGGGCTGTTGAAACCGAAGTAATTGATAGCGCCATAAACCCCGTCGGACAGAGGGGACGTGTCGGCGGGGGTGGCATTCTGGATATTGGTAAAAAATGAGGCTGAATTGCCAATCGGAATACAGGAAGCCGCTTGGACAATCGTCGAACTGCCCTGGTTTTTGAACTTGGTCATCCCCCAGCGGGCACGGGGACTGTTGGCGTCCCAGTACTTGTGGAAGATTCCACGCTTGCCGTCCCATTCGCCATCGCCGTCAGAATCGGTGAAGCTTTCTCCTTCATCCCAGATATCGTTGCCGTTCAAGTCGGTGAGAGCCTCTTCTGTCAAGTCCACCTTGACTGAAAAGGTGGCGGAACGAGCCGAAGAATTTCGATAGGAGGTCAGTGAAAATGTCCCGGTGGTTGTGTGTCCGCCACATCCGGTGACCGAGATATCGAAGTCGGCGTAGGTGGTGTCCTGGTTGTTGTTGGGTGTGCCGCTCAGCACCCCTGTCGCAGACAGGCTCATCCAGGACGGCAAGCTCCCCGCTGCAACCACCCAGGTGTAGGGCTGGCAGCCGCCGGTCGCCTCCAGCTGATAACTGTAAGCGACATTTTTGAAGGCATCGGGGAGCGGGGACTCGGAAAAGATCTCGACATGGCCAAGGTCAGCAACAATATCGAATGAGTAGGACTTGCTGACGGTGGTGCCGACCGTGTCTTCGACTTGGAAGGTGAGGGCATAGGTCCCCTCGCTGCCACTGTTTATGATGCCACTAAAATCGCCAGCAGCGTCCATGCTGACCCCGCTCGGCAGGCTTCCGGAGATAATTGTCCAGAGGTAGGGCCCGGTACCGCCGACCGCTTCCAGGCTTGCAGTGTAACTTTGCCCGACCTGACCACCCGGCAGGGAATTGGTGGTGATGGCCAAGCCTTCATGGATGGTGAGGCTGACGTTTTTGGTTTTTGAGTCGCCGGAAGAATCGGTCAGGGTCAGGGCTATGGTAGAGGTGCCGGCGGCCGTCGGGGTGCCAGCAATCAAGACGCTGCCACCATAGTCAGTGTATGAAAGCCCAGCTGGCAGGCCGGTCACCGTCCAGCTCTTGGGGTCTATTCCTCCTTGGCCGAAAATTTCAGCGGAATAGGGCTCGCCCACTTCACCATCGGTCAGGTCTGGGTCGTAATGCAGAATCTGGACCTCTTCGGCGGCCACCACAATATTTCCGCTGATGCTGGGGGTTCCGTCGCAAGCATTGGAGGTGACCGAGGCCTGGAAGGCGAAATTACCTGCCGTCGTCGGCGTGCCGGTGAAGGTCGCGACCCCATCATTAAGCCGCCCGTTGTATTGCGAATAGGTCGGACCGCTCAGCCAGCCGGGGATGGTTGAGAAGGTCCAGGTGGCGGTTTTATTGTTGGAGTTTTTTGGCAGTGTAAACGTAATGGTGAACGGCTCACCGACCGTTGCATCGAGGGAACCGACCTGAATAGCCGGGCATGGCGCCGCGGCGTAGGCATTCGGCACAAGGCTCATATTTTCAAACATCGACCGGGCCGATTCTGCCAGCTCGGAAGCCTGGCCACTGAACTGGCTGAAAAACTCAGCCAAGGGCGAGTCAAGGCGCCTGGGCAGATTGGCCAGGTCGATCGGCGCCGGAGTCGCATTTAATAAAGAACATTCACCATTATTCGCCTCGGTGATCACCAGGTTGGCATTATCGATTTGAAAGATACACCCCTGATGCACCTTATCTGGCCAGTCGCTGCTGATACTTAGCAAAGTATGGGCATTGCCCTGTTTCGAAGCACTGTTGCCGCCGATCAGCACCTTTTGCAGCACGTCGTACTTCGACATGGTCGCCCAATTCATCAGGTTGCCACGAAAGGGGGCTGTCGATGGGCACTCTACAGTGGTCGTCGGTTGTTCCTGGAACTTGTTGCTGCTGTAGCTGTAGCAGGCCTCTGGTTTGAAGTAACCGATATAGGTTTCGTCCTTATTATAGCTCGCGTCGGAATGCGCCGGATTGAGCATATCCTGGGAATTGTCCATCAACACCATGATGTTCGGCGGGATCGACCGGGTCACATATGGTGGTGCGCTGCAGTAATCGGACATGCCGGCCAAAACCGTTTGCGCAACCCCAAGCAGAAGCAGCACAATGAATAGACTCAGATATTTTTTATGCATATAGTCACCTTAGTTTTGGAGATATATTTCTGCTAGCCAGCAAAACGATAGAACACGGAATTTTCTGCGCTGGTGTCGTTCGGCCCAGTGACCCGGGCGGTGATCCGATAATAGATTGCGGTGCCCGGAGCGCCTCCGGCCGCGCGGGCGAATTCCAGGCGACTGCCCGGAATACTTCTGCTGAATAGCCGTTCCAAAGTGATGTTGGCGGTAAACTGGCCGCCTAAACTGCTCGGCAGGGTGACCGAGGTATTGCAGACGGTACCGGTGTTGTACAGCGCCGTGGTAAAGTTGTTGCCGCTGGGGAAAAGCGAAGAGATCCCCCCTGCATTGAAGGCACTGTTGATGGAGTCTTTGACGATATCGACCGCGCCGGCCGCGGCTTCATCGGCGGTGGCGTAGGCCTTTCCCAGCCCCGATATTTTCGTCGCCTGGCTGGTGAAGTAGTAGGTGCCGACCACCATCAACATGATCACCAGGCTCATCAGCAGCGCGGTGGCCAGAGCAATCCCTCTTTCATTTTTCAGCAGTTTCATTGTTTCACCTTGCATTTCGCGGGGTAACGTTGAGCGTGACCATCTTCCAGCGGTATTTCCGTTGGGCCGCGGTCAAAGTGACTGCGCGACCGATTGTTGTATCCTCACCAACCCGAACGGTGGCAAGTGGATAGGTGTAGTCGGGGTCGTACCTGCCGTTTTGCACCAGCAGGTAAACTTTGATCCGTTTCAGGAAATCATTCATGTCTTTTAGATCCAGCCCGGCAGCGGTAACGCCGCCATTGTCTGATTCCCAAAAGTCGTTCTCATCCATATCCAAATCAACCGCGACCTGAAAATCCAGGACGCAGCTCAACAGGGGCTGGTTGTTGTTGCCCGGCGGGGTCTCAGTAGTCACACTTTCGACGCGGAAAAGGTTACGAGTGCCCGGTGCGCAGCTGGCGGGCTTGGGATCCCCAACATCCCCAAGGTAATAGCGACTGGTGTAGTAGGGGTTTGCGGAGGCATCATTGGCGCTGCCATCGTCGGGGTAAAGGCCGTAGAGAATGGTACCGACATCATGGTTGCTGTAGGCAGCACCGGATGGAATTGTGGTGAGCGGGAGGCCGTCGCCATTGTATTCAAAGAGCCACTCTTCGCTTCCGCCGACAGTTTCGCTCAGCAGCTGTTTGGTATCCGGGGAAATGATGATGACGCGATCATCAATTTCCAAATCCTCACGGGCATCTCCCCAAGCCCGGAAGGTTGGCGTCGATGCGGTCATATAGCTCCAGGCACGACTGGCGACATAGTCGAGGCCAAGCGGGGTGCCCATGATAAGCAGCTCATCAGGTGCGCTGTTGCTGTTTGTCACCTTGAAGGGGCGAGGATCGAAACCGGTGGCACCGTAATCTTCCGCCAGGCCAAAGCCGGCGACTTGCAGATCCTCCTCGATGATCTGTTTGGCGACCTCCAATTCAATTTCCGCTTCAGCGATACGATGCTCACGGCTGTTCAGTGTCATTTGGGACAGATACGCATCGAAAATTCCGGTCATCATGATGCCGAAGATGGTAATCACCACCAGCAGTTCAATTAAGGAAAATCCGTTTTGCAGCTTAATGCTCCCGGCTGCAATTTCTGGGGATGGTTTTGTCGGCCGATCAGGCATAACCACTTTTGTCGGTAATTTCATAAAATATCTCGGAGCGCTGGTATCAGCTGTTAGAGCGATAAACAACTCTGCGATTGACAAACTCAGCTGTGCCGATTTTGTACTGCACGTTAAGTTCCACCTGAAGGACGCCGGAAACTTCGGTCACATCCCAGCTGGTGGTAAAGGTTTTATCGACCCCGCGCACCTGGACCGTGCGGGTGGCAGTGCCGTCATTTAGACTGCTGAAAGGTTTGGCAAACAGGTCATTGACCGTTTCTTTGGCAACTCTGGACGCGGTATTGCGCACTTCGTTCTTCATATTGGTTTTCATCGCTATAAGCGTCGCGCTGCTCATGGCAAGGATCGAGACGGAGAGGATGACCATCGCAATCATCATTTCCACCAACGAAAATCCACGAGAGGAGCCAAGTTTTTTTGTCATAACAGAAAGTCCCTTTGCCGATGGCGCGGTTAAATTTCGTTACAGTTTGAGCCGTCCCAGCGCCCTTCCCTGATTCTGGTTCTTGACAGAGAAACGCAGCGCTTATCCGTCACGCCCTCCATCGACAGGACATACAGCTGGGAGGAAATCATTCCCCAGTTTTTATTGCGGACGAAGCCCCGCTTATCGAAGATGACCACAGTGTCCACGTCCTCCGGCAGGGTGCTGCTATCACCTATGGTGATGCTGGCGACGGAGGCCAGCGTTTTATCTGTGGCATTTACCTCTTCGGTCGCGCCGTTATAAACAAAGTCCTTGAAGCCGGTATTCACGACATCAACATACTCAAAGATCCGGTAGGATCCGTTGGCTGGAAAATGCAAGCCGTACCCGCGGGTTTTGACAGTGCTGGAACGGGTCATGGCATCCAACCGGGCTTTCTGCAGATCCGAATGAAATTCCTTGGTGAAGGTCGCCAGGCGTTGCTGTTTGGAAAGCCCAAAGCCAACCGTGGCCAGTCCTGCCAAAACTCCAAGAATTGCGATGACGATCAGAAGTTCAATCAGGGTCACGCCCGATTCCTGGCGCAAGGTTTTGTGTGCTCTGTGCATAGCGATGTACCCGTCCGATGATTAAATTTATTAGAAGGTACTTAGCAAGAAGCTGGCCAGAAACTGTGGGGAGGGTTAACCGGTTGGAATAATGTT
>CALZLE010000121.1 GCA_945788205.1 uncultured Desulfuromonadales bacterium | reverse complement strand
TGAAGATTGGGGCACCAGGGTGATTTTCTTGGTTGCCAGCAGCTTGTCATCAAGGACTATTTCTATCAACCAATCGCCTTGAATCATGCTTTTCCCCAGTTCAATTCTTTGCCAGGTGCTTGTGCTGTTACTGGTGAAATTATGCTCGTGTGAAATTTCATTCGTCATGGAGCCGCCCCGACGGAACCATTTTAAGGTGACTGTATGCTTACCGCTCAGGTCATAAAAATGCGTGGATATGTATGCGTATTTATGGACCCCTAGAATAAATTTATTTCTGAAGTCAACAGGCTTCTGGTCCTCATCTAAAAGTGACGAACTCAAAATCTTAAATGAAATGTCATGATTTGTAATCAGTTCTGCATGCTTTATCCGCAGGCTTGGGTCATCGGTATTAATAGTTGACAAAACATTCACGGGAAATTGAACTGCTGTTAGATATCGAATAAATTCAGCATTTCGAGCTTCCGCCGTTTCTATCAAGCACTTTCCCTCAATCAAATCGATCTCTGCTGGAGTTAATTTGCTAGAGTGGCGTGTCGATTGAAGTCGTTTTTCAAAATTACAGTTATGTTTTCGAAATGTTCTCCAAGCATCCTGGGCTGTAGTTAAGAGCGCTTTATCCTCTGCCGGGAGCTGTTCAAGCAACATATTATAGTTGTTTTCGAGTCGTTGGTTTCTTTCCTTTAACTCTATATTTCTCTCGGCTGAGATAGCAGCAGGGGCCAAAGCAAAAAGTGGAAGCAAAAAACTGCAGGCAATGAAGGCTTTCATAGAGATTACCTGAATTTCCAAATTAACATCCACTGGCCCCCCAGGTCGCTGGCAGTTCTTACCAGATCCAGATCTTGAAAGAAAGACCAAGCTGCCGTTAAAAGCCCACAGTTTTCTGCTTTCCTGTTAGCGGTAGAGCACATCAACAAAAGTCAGGCCAAGGAAAATCGCCAGAATCACCAGCAATATCAGCAGACCGACCCTGAACAGACGACTCTCCTGCCTCAGGTGCATGAAGAAAAACAGCACCAGGCTCGATTTGAACGAGGCGACCCCCAGCGCGACCCAGATATTTAACTCTTTTAAGTCGACCCGGGAGACAGCGATGGTCACCCCGGTGAGGATTATTAGCGCGACCCAGATCAGGATAAAGGTTCGGTAGGGAACCGGTTCGTGGGTTTCATGGTTATGTTCCGACATGGATCACCTCAGAGAATCAGATAGTAGAGCGGGAAAACAAAAATCCAGACCAGATCGACCAGGTGCCAGTAGAGGGCGCTGTTCTCCAGCAGGGTGTAGCGTTCGCTGGTGACTTTACCTTTGGCGGTCATGATGGCCACCACGGCGATTAGAGTGGCGCCGATAAACACGTGCAGGCCATGCAGACCAGCGGTGAAGTAATAAAGGTTGAAAAACGAGGTCACCCCGGCGCCCATTTCGGCCAGAGTCTCCGAACCGGGATAGATGCCGTGACTGATCTCGGCCGACCATTCGAAATATTTGTTGATTAAGAAGACGATCGCCAGCGCGACGGTGACCCAGCAAAGGGTCAGGCACTGTTTAATCCGCTTCATCTGAATGGCGCTGATCGCCAGGGCGACGGTGAGCGAGCTGGTCAACAGAACAACAGTGTTGATGCTGCCGAAGTAGATGTTCAGCTTGTGGCTTGCCTGACTGTACTGCTCGGGATATTTCATCAGTGCCACGGCATAAAGGATGAAAAGGCCACTAAATAGAATCACCTCGGTGTAAAGAAACAGCCACATGCCGAAGCGGGCGCCGGTGTCGTCGCGGTGCTCAATACTCATCAGCTACCACTCCTTTGAATTCGTAGGGACCTTTGGTGACCACCGGATCTTCTTCGCCGAAATTCTCCATTGGCGGTGGTGAAGGCACGTCCCATTCCAGGGTCGCAGAGCCCCAGGGGTTTTTACCGACCGGTCTGCCGTTACGCATTCCCTGCCAGAGATTAACGAACATGATCAGCAGCCCCACGGCCAGTACCCAGGAACCGACCGTTGCAACCAGATTCAACGGCTGGAATTCAGGCAGATAGTCATAGTAGCGGCGGGGCATCCCTTGAATGCCAACCGCCTGCATCGACATGTAGGTGACGTTGAAGCCGACGAACAGAATCCCCCAGGCGATCGTTGCCCATTTGTGGTTGTACATCCGCCCGGTGAATTTCGGCAGCCAATAATGCAGGGCGGCAAAGAAGGCGAAGCCGGTGCCGCCGAACATGGTGTAGTGGAAATGGCCGACCACAAAGGTGGTGTCGTGCAAATGGATGTCGCTGGCCGCGGCACCTAAGGCCAAACCGCCGAGGCCGCCGATGGCGAAGTTAAAGATAAAGGCGAGGGCATGCAGCATCGGCGGTGCCAGTTCGATTGAGCCTTTGTAGAGGGTCGAGACCCAGTTGAAAATTTTGATCGCGCTGGGGATGGCGACGATAAAGGTCAGCAGTGAGAAGACCAGAATAGAAAAATCGCTCATGCCGCTGGCGTACATGTGGTGGGCCCAGACCAGCGACCCGGCAAAGGCGATCGCCAGGCTGGAGAGGGCCATCGCCCAGTAGCCGAACAGCGGCTTGCGGGCAAAGGTCGGGATCACCTCTGAGATCACCCCCATGCCCGGCAGGATCATAATATAAACCGCCGGGTGGGAGTAGATCCAAAACAGATGCTGATAGAGAATCGGGTCACCACCGCGGGCGGCATCGAACAGTCCGGCGCCAAAGACCCGCTCGAACATGACGATGACCAGGGTGATGCCGAGCATCGGCGTCGCCAGTACCTGAATCCAGGCGGTCGCATAGAGGGTCCAGACGAACAGCGGCAGCCGTCCCCAGCCCATCCCCTCGGCGCGCAGCCGGTGAATGGTGGTGACGAAGTTGATACCGGTCAGGATCGAGGAGAAGCCGAGCATAAAAGCCGCCATCAACGCCAGATTCACGTTAGTGGTGGTCTGGGTGCTGAACGGCACGTAAAAGGTCCAACCAGTATCGGGTGCACCGCCGCCACTGAAGATCGCAAAGACCGCCAGAATCGCCCCGACCACATAGCAATACCAGGACAGCAGGTTAAGCTTCGGGAAGCTGACATCCCGCGCTCCGATCTGGATCGGCAGGATCAGATTGCCGAAAGCCGCCGGAATACTCGGGATGATAAACAGAAAGATCATGATCACCCCATGCACCGTGAAGGTGGCATTGTAGGTCTGGGCGCCCATGATGGTTTCGCCCGGGGCGATCAGTTCCAGGCGGATCGCCAGACCCAGGCAGACACCGACGAGAAACATTGTCACGATGCAGCCCAGGTACATAATGCCGATCCGTTTATGGTCGGTCGATAACAGCCAGCCAAGAATGCCGCTGCGCGGGCTTTCTTTCCAGAAGCCGGTGTAGGTGCTGGTGGTTTCGCTCATGCTTTTTTCTTTCTACCGCTGAGGATAAGATAGGTAAGGAAGCTGCCGAGGGTCAGCAGGATCACACTGCCGCTGACCCGCAGCAGATTGAAAACATATTTACGCCCTTCCGGATCGTAGCTGAAGCAGAATTCGAGCGCTTTACGGATCGGCGTGCCGATCCGGTCTTCGCTGGCTTCCAGCAGGGCCATCGACAGGTCGAGGGGCACAAAGCGCTGGCCGGTCAGGTAGCGAACGATTTCCCCCCGCTCATTGACCACAAAGGCGACGATCGGATGAAGAAAATCGACCCCTTCTTTTTTATAATAGTAGCCGGCGCTATCGGTCAGTTTGCGGATCTTCTCCTGCTCGCCGGTCAGGAAATGCCAGGCGGTCGAGGGGAAGGGGGCCTGGATCGCAGTTAAGAAGGTTTTTTTCGTGTGTGCCGCAAGTTCGGTGGACTCAGTTGGGTCGATACTGAAGGTCACGATGTTGTAATCGTCTCCCGCATCAAGCTTGAGTTCGGGGAGCACCTTGGCCAGACCGCCAAGCATGAAATTGCAGACGTTGCGACATTCATAATAGACCGGTACAACCAGAGTCGGTCGGTCGATCAGCTGGGCCAGCTTCACCGGCTGCCCCTCTGAATTGGTAAACTCAAGCTCCAGCGGCAGCGGTTTGCCCAGCTGCTCGATCAGCTCGACCTTGGCATCAGCTTCGGCCATGGCGAGCATTTTTTCATGATCATGTCCGGCGATTGGCATCTGATGGTCGCCATGCGACATGTCGCTGCCGAATGCGGAGAGGTTCAATGTCGCAAGCAGGAAAAGAACCAGGAAGGGACGAAACAAAAGATCCTCCTTTAAAGGATGCATAAACATTCCAATCATAAAGCGTCGCAAGTCAGAAATGCAATTCTGGCAAGTTTACCGAAGCGATCATGATTTGTAAATCCTGCGCGGGGGAAACACCGAAAAGGGTGTTGTCTCGAATTTCTCTCCAAGCTATAACTTGTCCTGATTTTACCGAATCTGGCTATGCACTTCGCTCAACCAATCGGCGAACCGGGCTCAGATTTCCCATTTCAGGGCCCCAGG
>CALZLE010000120.1 GCA_945788205.1 uncultured Desulfuromonadales bacterium | reverse complement strand
GTTGCTAACCGCGATCTCTGGGAGCGCTTACTGGTTTTAGCTGCCAAGCACCAGATCGAATGGTGCTGGGTGAAGGGACATGCTGGACACGTGGAAAATGAGCGCTGTGATGAATTGGCAAGGGCAGCGATCACTGACGCGAACAGCTATTCGCAGTAATTTATTGATTGGCCAGCTTGTAAGGGTTGCTGCTTTTTTGTGCAGTTCGTGGTGCTGGAGTTAATTTCCAAGTTTTTTATCGGATTTAATTTTTTTATTGAGATTAAATCTTTGCTGTTAAATGCAAGTTTGATGCTTTTTTATACACCTTATGTGATAGTATTTGCGGTCGTATATACTTGTATTCATTGTTTATTGACATTGGTTTTTGGGAGAACATCTTGCCTGGTGTTGAGACGACATCGACGACTTTAGCAACAACCGGAGCTCCTGCCCCTGAGGCCGTTTTAACTCTTGGTCTTTATGCGATTATTGCGACGGGGCTGATTCTGGTTCTTATGCTGCTGGCCCGCTATCTGGGGCAACGCACCTCAACCGAGGTGAAAGATCAGCCGTACGAGTCGGCCATCTATCCGAGTGGTGATTCCCGTTTGCGCCAGCCGGTTCCTTTCTATTTGGTTGCCATCTTCTTTATCGTTTTTGATCTCGAGGCGGTTTTTGTTGTCTCCTGGGCTGTTGCTTACGATCTGCTTGGCTGGGCCGGTTTCTGGCAAATCAGTTTCTTTATTGTCATTCTGTTTCTCGGTCTGGTTTACCTGTGGAAGATGGGTGGCCTCGACTGGAGTGCCAACAGTAATCGTGAGCGGGTTTGGGCCCGGAGGCGCGGATGAGCGAAAAACTGCCGCAGGGCGTAATCCTGACCAAACTTGACGATGTCATCAACTGGGGGCGGAAGAACAGCCTCTGGCCGATGTTTTTCGGTCTCTCCTGTTGTTTCGTCGAAATGATGACCAGCATGACCTCGCGTCATGACCTGGCCCGTTTCGGTGCCGAAGTCTTGCGTGGCACCCCGCGCGAATCCGACTTGATGATCATCTCTGGAACTCCCTTCAAAAAAATGGGTGCCTCGATCCTGCGGGTTTACGAGCAGATGCCGAACCCGAAATGGGTGATGTCGATGGGCAGCTGCGCCAACTCCGGCGGCATGTACGATGTCTACAGTGTTATTCAGGGCGTCAATCAGATTCTGCCGGTCGATGTCTACGTGCCCGGTTGTCCGCCGCGTCCGGAAGCCTTTTTGCACGGATTGTTGGAGCTGCAGAAGAAGATTGTCAACGAAGAGCAACCAGCGCGAAAAGTTTTCGGCATGCAGGGCGGCACCGAAGGCACGATTGTTCCACCATTGATCGATGGCGTGACAAAAAGTCGTGACACCCGTGGTCCCGGTTATGAAGGTTGCGTGATTCGTGGCAGTACCCAGCAAGAGCCGGCTTTTCCCGGAGATCGGACCAAGGCCAACTGGCGACCGGAGCAAGCGAAACAGCTTTTCCCGGACCACACCGAGCAGCTTTATCGCGAAGTCGAAGAGCGGTTTGCTGGGCAGGTCAAACGTGATCCCCTCGCAGCTGACATGCCGGTATTGAGCGTCCCGCTAGAACTGATACGCGAGCTGTTGTCGTTCCTCAAGCATGAAACCACACAAAAATATCGGCGGTTGGAAGACCTGACGGCTGTTGACGAAAGCTACCGTCAGCAGCGCCCCGGACATCGATTCACCCTGATTTACCACCTGTTGACCTTTGAGAACCCCGGCTATTTGCGGATCAAGGTTGCCCTCGATGGCGACGCCCCGGAAGTGCCGAGCATCACCAATATCTGGCCATCGGCTGGTTGGTACGAGCGGGAAGTGTTCGACATGTTCGGTATCAGGTTCAGTGATCACCCCGATTTGCGTCGGATTCTGATGCCTGCTGCCTGGGAAGGACATCCGCTACGCAAGGATTACCCGGGACGGGCTACTGATATGCCTGCATTCACCGTCGATTCAGCGGCAGACTATATCCCGCTCGATGGTGATTCTCTGGTGCCGCTCGAAGGTGCGGACGACGGTAGTATGGTCCTTAACATGGGCCCACACCATCCGGGAACCCACGGAGTGTTACGGATGGTCCTGCGGATGAATGGTGAGGAGATCACCGATCTGGACGTCGATCTCGGTTATCACCACCGTGGCGCGGAAAAGATCGCCGAACGTCAGCACTGGGCGCAGTACATCCCCTACACCGACCGGATCGATTACATCTCCGGAGTGCAGAACAATCTCGCCTATCTCAACTCTCTGGAAACTCTGCTCGGCGTGCAGGCACCAAGGCGGGCCGAGTATGCGCGGGTGATGCTCTGCGAACTGTTTCGGATCGTCAATCACCTGGTCTGGCTCGGTTCCTTTGCGCACGATGTCGGGGCGATGACGCCGGTCTTCTACTGTTTCGAGGCGCGTGAGAAAATTTTTGAAATTATGGAACTGATCACCGGCGGCCGAATGCATCCGGCCTGGTTCCGCATTGGTGGTCTGCCGCTCGATCTGCCGGATGGCTGGAAAGAAAAGGTCGACTGGTTTACCAAAGATTTCGCCCGCGAGATCGATGATCTGGACAGCATGTTGACCGACGGGGTGATTTTCCGCGCCCGAACCGAAGGCGTTGGTATCGTCAGCCTTGATGAAGCTCTCGATTGGGGCTTCAGTGGGCCGAACCTACGGGCCTGCGGTTTTGAGTGGGATCTACGCCGCAGCATGCCGTACAGCGGTTATGAGAATTTCGACTTTGAGGTGCCGACTGCGAAAGAGGGAGATTGCTTTGCCCGTTACATGGTTCGCTTGGAAGAGTTACGCCAGTCGCTGCGAATCGTTAAACAGGCTGCCGCTGAAATGCCCGCCGGTCGCTGGATGAGTGATGATTATCGTTACTGTTATCCACAGCGACAGGACGGTCTGCAGGACATCGAGAGCTTGATTCACCATTTTGTCAATGTCAGCAATGGTCCGGCAGCCCCGTTGGGCGAAGTTTACCGGGCGACTGAATCGAGTAAAGGGGAGTGCGGTTATTATCTGGTCAGCGATGGTGGCAGCAACGCTTATCGTTGTCGGATTAAGACCCCATCCTTTGTGCACATGCAGGCAATGACCTGGATAAATCAGGGTGTATTGGTCTCAGACTTGATTGCCAATACTGGTTCAATTGATTTTATTCTTGCTGATCTTGACAGGTAGCTTGAGTGGCAATTAGTTCAAAAAAATAAAACCTTGCTGTTTTGAACGTAGATATTTATGTGAACAGAATGTGCCTTAAATAAAGGAAAGATATGGCGCAGGAAGAAAAAATAGATCAGATCGGCCTCCTTGAAGAAGAGGAGCTGGCGGCCTTTATCGACCATGCATGCGAGCTGGAACACCCGCGTGAAATGGTGATTGATGTGCTGCGGGCGATCCAGAAAAACCACGGTTGGGTACCGGACGAAGGTGTCGAGCTGACCGCTACGATTCTCGGCATAACACCGATCGAAGTGGAAGAGGTGGCGACTTTTTATGACAAGATTTTCCGTCGTCAGGTCGGCCGCTTTCCGATCCACATCTGTGATTCGATTTGTTGCTGGAGCAACGGTGGTGAAGAACTGGCCGAGCAGTTTCAGAAAACTCTCGGGATTACTTTTGGCGAAACAACAAAAGATGGTTTGTTTACCTTGTTGCCGAGCTGCTGTCTCGGTGTCTGCGGTCAAGCTCCGGCGGTGATGATTCATCAGAAACTCTATGGGCCCTTACAACTTGATGATGTTGACGAACTGATTAATCGATTGCGTCGGGAGGCATCTGCGTGAGCACACCACAGCTGCTATTTAAGAATCGCCGCCCCGGCGAAACGGTTTTCATCGATGGCTATAAAGCCACAGGCGGCTATCAGGGCCTGGAAATGGCACTGAAAGATTCAAGCCCAGAGGAAATCCGTGAACAGGTCAAGGAATCGGGTCTGCGCGGTCGCGGCGGGGCAGGTTTTCCGACAGGGTTCAAGTGGAACTTCTTTCCGTCCGGTGCGCCGGGGCCGAAGTATCTGGTCTGCAACTGTGACGAGATGGAGCCCGGAACTTATAAAGATGGCGTGTTGCTGGCTGCTGATCCACATCAACTGGTTGAGGGGATGATCCTCTCTGCTTTTGCTCTGCAGACTGATGTCGGTTATATCTTCATCCGCTATGCCTACGAGCAGCAGGCCGATTATCTGCGCAAAGCGATTGCTGAGGCAAAAGCCGCTGGCTACATCGGCAAGAATATCCTCGGCAGCGGCTTCGATTTTGAGCTGCATGTGCATGGCAGTGCCGGGCGTTATATTTTGGGTGAAGAGACGGCCCTGCTCAACGGTCTTGAGGGGATTCGTCCCAACCCGCGACTTAAGCCGCCATTTCCGGCGACCCGCGGTCTGTTTGGTCGGCCGACGACGGTCAACAATGTCGAAACGATCGCCAATATTCCGCACATTATTACCGGCGGCGCCCTCTGGTTCAGGGATCTGGCGCTGACACCGGGCAGCTCTGGAACCAAGCTGTACGGTCTGTCCGGACACTTCAATGTCACCGAGTGCTTTGAGTTGCCGGTCGGAATTCCGTTGCGGGAAATCGTTGAAAATTATGGTGGTGGTATTCGTGGCGGTCGCAAATTCAAAGCCTGCCTGCCGGGTGGGGCATCGACCCCGTATCTGACTGCCGAACACATGGATGTGGCGCTCGACTTCGACAGTTTGGAGAAGGTCGATAGTCGCTATGGAACTGCCGGAGTCACCGCCTTCGACGATCAGACCTGTATGGTTGCGGCAACCTTCAACCTGATCAATTTCTTTGCTCGTGAGAGCTGCGGCTGGTGTTCGCCCTGTCGTGACGGTTTAGTGATGGTGCGCTGGTTGCTGGAAACCATCGACAATGGGCAGGGAACGCCGGAGCATCTGGAGATGCTTAAGGACCAGTTGAAAAATATCGCTGGCAACAGCTTCTGCGCTCTGGCTGAAGGAGCGATGGGGCCGCTGGCTGGATTGCTGAATCATTTTGAACAGGAAATAGTTGATCACATTGAAACGGGCAAGTGCCCGTTCCGGAAATAACGCAACGACGAAACCAGATACGAGACTATGCCGACACTGACGATCGATAACCAGCAGGTGACCGTAACCGACGGGTCCACCGTTCTTGATGCCGCTGAGCAGTTGGGGATTATTATCCCGCACTTCTGCTATCACAAGGCGCTCGGACCGGTTGGGTCTTGTCGAATGTGCGCGGTGACGGTACACGAAGGGACCTTCAAAGGGCTGAAGATGTCCTGCCTGGTGAAAGCGGAAGAAGGCATGGTGGTGACCACCGATGATCAGCAGTCGGTCGAATTCCGTGCCCGGGTCGGCGAGTGGCTGATGCTCAATCACCCGCATGATTGCCCGGTCTGCGACGAAGGGGGCGAGTGTCAGCTGCAGGAAATGACCATCGCCAGCGGTCACGGTATCCGCCGCTACGGAGGAAAAAAGCGGACTCACAACAATCAGCAGTTGGGATCTTTTGTTGCTCAGGAAATGAACCGCTGCATTCAATGTTACCGCTGCGTGCGGACTTATAAAGATTACTGTGGCGGCTCCGATTTTGGAGTGATGGGCTCGCGCAACCGGGTCTTTTTCGGCCGCTATAAAGAGGGCCCGCTCGAAAGTGATTTTTCCGGCAATATTATCGATGCCTGTCCAACCGGAGTATTTACCGATAAAACCTATCGTTTTAAAAGCCGCTACTGGGATTTGCAGGAAGCACCGTCGGTCTGCCCGCACTGTTCCCTCGGCTGTGCCACAATTCCGGGCGGTCGCTACGGCGAGCTGCAGCGGGTGCGCAGCGGTGTTAACGAAAAGGTCAATGGTTTCTTTATCTGCGACCGGGGGCGCTTCGGCAGCAGCTATGTGAATCACCCGGACCGGCGCCGACAGGTGCGCAGTGATGGGCAACCACTGACTGTTGGGGATGGCTTAAGTAAGCTGGATGCTCAGGCCCGTGAACTGATCGAAGAGCATGGTCCGGAGGCGGTATTGCTGCTCGGTTCGAACCGAGCCAGCCTTGAAACCAACTGGTTGCTGCAACGCTGGGCGGCCGAGCTTGGCTGCCGGGCACCCCTGTTATCGGCGCATTTGCAACGCCATCAGGCGGCACAGGTGGCGGCCTTCGATCTTTCAGATCGACTGGCTTCGTTGGAAAAGGTTCGCCAGAGCGATCTGGTGGTGCTGTTCGGTGTCGATCCGTTGGCCGAAGCTCCGATGCTGGCGGTCGCTTTACGGCAGGCAGCTCGTAATGGTGCTTTGATCATGGTTTATGATCCGCGGCCGATTGAGCTGCCCTGTGAGGTTGACCATCAGCCGACGTCTCCAGCGCAGCTGCTGGCGATGCTGGTGTCGGACTGTGAACCGGAGATTGTGCGCATCCGCGAGATGCTCAGCGAAGCAGAAATGCCGGTTCTGGTTGCCGGTGGCGATCTGCTCGGCGCGGAAGGTCTGTTGCGGGTGAAGCAATTGGCGGTGGAACAGTCGAACGAAAAGCGGCCCTGCCTGATTCATCCGATCCTCGGTGGGCCGAACAGCTTCGGCAGCGCAGTCCTCAGCCTGCCCGAGCAGGATGATCTGTTGACCCGGCTGGAGAGTGGCCGAACCAAGATGCTGATCTGTGTTGAAACCGATCCGCTTCTCGAAGCCCCGGAGGGCGAACGTTTCGGCACGGCTTTAAGCCATGTGGATAATTTGGTGGTGTTCGATTATCTGCCAACGCCGCTCAGTGTGCATGCCAATTTGTTCATTCCCAGTACTGCGCCCGCAGAGTCGGCCGGGAGTTTTATCAATAACGAGGGTCGGCAACAGTTGTTTGCGCCAGTGACCAATCCACGCCTGCCGATTGCTGAGACCGGCGCTGGAAACCATCCCCCTCGGGAGTTTTTATCAACCGCGCCCGGTTCAGATCCGCAACCGGCTTGGCAGTTGTTGCAACAACTGCTCGGCGATATGGGTGATCTGGAAACTGTCCGTCAGCAGATGGCAACAGCGGTTCCGCGTTTGGTCGATTTCACCAATTTACAGCCGGGCGGTGTTTGCTGTCGAGTGACCGATGCCGACGAACGTAGTTTATACGCTGGTGATTTGCCGGAACAGCCAGAGGGAAGCTTGCAACTGGTGGTCACTCCAGCCCGCTACGGAAGTGATTTGCCGAGCCGGTTTTCTGCCAAGTTGACGCCTCGATTTGCTCCAGCGGTTCTGCAGATGAATCCCAAGGACGCAGCGGCCCTGAAACTTGCTGCCGGGTCCAAAGTATCTCTCGATACCGAAGTTGGCAGTTTTAACTTAATACTCAACTGCAACAAAGATGTCGCCGCCGGCTGTGCACTGGTCGAAAATGGTGCAGCATTTCCGCATTTGGTTCCCGGTGGTTTGCCAAGCTTCTGTCAGGTTTCCGCGGGGGTGAGAGATGACTGAGCAAATCATCCTGCTGGGACTCATCTTTGCGAAACTGGTGCTGGTGTTCGGCGTGGTTCTTTTCATGGCCGCTTATCTGGTACTGGCCGAGCGGAAAATTCTGGCCCGCATGCAGTTGCGATATGGGCCGAACCGGGCCGGTCCCTTCGGTATGATTCAGCCGATGGCCGACCTGATCAAACTGCTGACCAAGGAAGATTTTATCCCGGCGACAGCAGATCGTAACCTGTTTCTGATCGCCCCCGGCTTGTCGGCGCTGACCGC
>CALZLE010000119.1 GCA_945788205.1 uncultured Desulfuromonadales bacterium | reverse complement strand
CTGTTTGCAGAACAGTTGACAGAAGGTCGCAAGCTCTTAGCGTCTCGGTTGCCGGCTACCACCGATTTGCCCATCGATTTTATCCAGCAGGCATTTGATGCTGCCTGCCAATCTTACAACTGTAGTTAGCTGCTGTTTTGATGGAGTTGTTTGTGGAACAAAAAAAACTTGAAGTTTTACTGAAAGATCCTTTGGTCGAGAAGAGATTGCAGGCAGCCCGGGAACTTCTGCAGCTTGATGGTTTTGCTATAGAGCTGTTTCTGTTGGCGCTTGGAGATGAGGATTGGCGGGTCCGTAAAGAAGCAATCGCTTATTACATGCAGCAAAAGAATGCTGTTTCTCATGCAGAATTGATCATCGATCAATTGAGCCATCCCGACAATGCCGGTTTGCGAAATGCCGCAATTGAAATTCTGATCGAGCTTGGAGCTCAAGTTGCGAAGGTTTTGTTGGCCCGACTTGACTCTTCTGATGCTGAGGTGCGTAAGTTTATCGTCGACATTCTTGGAGAGATCAGTTGCCCACACTGTGTGGATGCTTTACTGCCATTCCTTCGCGATGCCGATGATAATGTTCGTTACGCTGTGGTCGAAACTCTCGGGAAGCTTGGTTCTGTTGAAGCTGTTAGCAGCCTGCTTGAGCTTCTGGAGACCTCAGACGCTGGATTACAATTCACAATATTTGAAGCTCTGACCTCGATTGGAAAAGGCGTTCCGGTTGAGAAAATCATTCCGTATGCGCAGAATTCACTGCTGCGCAAGTCTGTCTTTAGTTGTCTTGGCCAACTCTGTGAGGTCGAAGCTATACCGGTTTTACTTAAAGGGATTTCCGATCCAATGCGAAAGAATCGCGAGGTCGCGCTGCTTTCTTTCGGTCAACTGATTAAATGCCTTCCGGTGAAGAACTGCCCCGAGGTAGATCCTCAATCTGACCAGGTTGTCGAGCTCTTATACGAGTATCTACACCACGATAATTTAGAATTTCGGCGAGCTGCCTGTTATGTCCTGAGTCTCTTTCCGGACGCTAAGGTCGTCAGGCAAATATTGCCATTGTTAGCTGAAGAAGAGCTGCGTGCTGATGTCGTAGCGGCGGCCCGACTGATTCCAACAACGATAGTTGAAGGCGTGCTCGACACAACAACTCTGGGCGAATCTGCTGCTCTTTATCTAATCTATTTGATGGGCGAATTGAGTCTCTCGAAAATTGAAGTTATGGCGAGTGAAGGGGTAAGTTCGGAAGATCCACAACTGAGATACGCTTCAATTGTGGCTTTGGGGAGAATCTGTTCGGTCGATGCCGTGACCTTGGTCGGCGATGCTTTGGCTGATGAAATTCCCGAAATCCGTGAAGCGGCCTCGGCTGCTCTTAGTCGTATCGGTAACGCAGAACCGGCCGCGATGATAAAAACCGTTACGCCATATCTGGAATCACCCAATCCTGATTTACGTTTGCTGGCTGTTCGGACTCTTGGCGGTATGCCTGCGAAAGCGGTTGAAAATGGCCTACTGCTGGCTTTAAAAGATGTCACACCAGAAGTTCGTTGTGAAGCGTTACGTGGTCTTTCTGGTCATCAGTCACAAAGGCTTCTTTCCGGTCTTTCGCTGGCGTTGACGGATGAGATTTCAAGTGTACGGCGTTTGGCCACAGCAGCTATTGGCGAATTCCCGGCACGGCTTTCAACCCCAATTCTACAGCATGCTTTTGAAGACTCTGACCCGTGGGTACGGATGGAGGCAGTCAGAGCCCTTAGCTTGGGAGATAACGGGGAATTGCTGGAAATCTTGGAGGCGGGGCTCGCTGACCCTGTCGGACTGGTGGTGATTACGGCACTGGAAACTGCGCAAAGATTGCTGCCTGAAGATGCTGCAGGTATTTTTCAAAATGCTTTAGAACACGTTGATCAGGATGTGGTTGCTACCGCTGTTCGGCTGCTGTGTTCTTCGAATTGCTGCTCTGATTTATTGAAGCATAAGAATCCGACAGTACGGCTGTTGGCAGTAAATGAGCACTGTTGTCCAGATAGCCAGCATCGACTGTCTTCGCTTGAAGAGTGTCTCGAAAATGAATCAGATGCTCAGGTTCGTCAGGCTATTGTAGAGGTTTTAAGAAAAGGCATGACGGGGAGCTGAGCAACTATGTTCGTGTTTAAGCCAGATATTAAGATGTCGGAGGATGAGTTTCTGCAGATTCGTGATTTTATTTACGATTTCTGCGGCTTGCACTTCGACATTGAATCGAAATACATGTTGGAGAAACGCCTGAATAAACGGCTTACTCACCATCATCTCGACAACTTCAAAGATTATTATTATCAGCTGCGCTACAGCCGTGATAACGATGAAGAGCTGTCGACTGTCATCGACCTGTTGACGACAAATGAAACCTATTTTTTCCGTGAAGATTTCCAGCTCAAAACATTCACTGATGAAGTCCTCCCAGAGATTATGAAAAAAAAGCGGGGCACTGGAGATCGGAGTCTCAGAATCTGGAGTGCTGGCTGTTCTTCCGGGGAAGAACCATATACCCTCGCGATGCTGATGCTGCAAAATCCTGAACTACGTCGCTGGGATGTAGAAATTGTCGGTACCGATATCAGCAAAGAAGTTCTTTCCATGGCTCGTGAAGGGGGCTACGGCAAGGGATCATTTCGAAGTACCGATGAGTATTTCATCGACAGATATTTTACCGAGATAGATGGGAAGTTTAGAATTTCTGATCATGTAAAGAGGCTTGTGACGATCAGTCATCTGAATCTGTTGGATCGTAAAAAAGTTTCGCTGCTGGGGAAAATGGACGCGATTTTCTGTCGCAATGTCATCATTTACTTTGACCTGAATGCGAAAAAGAAGGTTATCTCCTGTTTTCACGATCAACTGCAAAAAGGTGGTTTTTTATTCCTTGGCCACTCCGAATCTCTGATGAATATCAGTACCGATTTTGATCTGCGGCATTTCACTCATGACATGGTTTATCAACGCCCTGACGGGGCGCCTGGAGATTTACGATGATCCGTGTTCTTGTTATTGACGACTCTGCCTTCAGTCGTGTTTCGCTGGCTAAAATGCTTGAAGTGGATCCAAATATTAGAGTGGTGGGTTACGCTGTTGATGGTGAAGAAGGTCTGAGAAAAATTCTTGATCTGCAGCCAGATGTTGTCACCCTCGATTTAGAAATGCCGCGCATGGGAGGGTTCGGTCTGCTACGCCTTATTATGCAGAACTCTCCGCGGCCGGTGATTGTCGTCTCAGCGCAAAGTGAGAGGCAGGACGTCTTTAAGGCTCTCGATCTTGGTGCCATCGATTTTATTGCTAAGCCGGCCAGGGCCAGGAGCTCTGACCTTTACACAATACAAAATGATTTGATCGCAAAAGTCATTGAATCTGCAAAATTGACAAGCGATAAAATCAAAAATCGATTTGAGATTGTTGAAGATGAAAAACCCGCGAAGGCTACGCCACGCTTTCCGACAGGACACAAATCGACGGCACTTTTTATCGGCTGTTCTACTGGCGGTCCACCAGCTTTGCACCATCTGCTGACGACATTAAAAGAAAAATTGCCGGTTCCAATCGTTGTTGCGCAACATATGCCACCTGGTTTCACGAAATCATTTGCGCAAAGATTAAATGAAAATTCAGTGATGGATGTTAAGGAAGCGGAAGAGGGCGATAAATTACTCCCTGGACGAGTCTATGTTTGCCCTGGAAGTAAAAATATTGAGTTGCAGCATTACGCTGGTGTGGTGCGTGTTCGCATTGTTGATCCTCCTGCTGAGCAGATTTATACACCATCAGCCAATGTCTTGTTCCGAACCGCAGCCTACATTTATGGTTCTAAGGCTTTGGCGATTGTTTTGACCGGGATGGGCAATGACGGTGCCGCTGGTGTCGAGGA
Source organism: uncultured Desulfuromonadales bacterium (assembly GCA_945788205.1). Lineage (GTDB taxonomy): Bacteria > Desulfobacterota > Desulfuromonadia > Desulfuromonadales > Geopsychrobacteraceae > Malonomonas. The sequence goes on along the minus strand of CALZLE010000119.1, from coordinate 1,463 downwards.
GATATTTGGCCGGGGAGGGCGAGTCCTCGCTGAAGCTGAAGAGTCCTGCGTTGTCTATGGAATGCCGAAGGAAGCCGCACTGACCGGTATGGTAGAGAAGGTTGTTCCACTCAACAAGATGCTGCAGGAAATAGAGTTTCGCTGCCGTCCGCTCATGCCGAGAGATTGATATCGTATTGCTGGCTTTTGTTTTTACAACCTGCTAAAGTAACTTGCTTTTTATGCTATATTCCTTTTTCGAATGAGGGGAAATCTGAGTATGCAAACAGCTCGTATATTGGTGGTTGATGATTCGCCAACCATGCGACAACTCATTGTTTTTGCACTGCGACGAATTTCCGGGTTGCAGATCGACGAGGCCGGAGATGGCGTTGCTGCGCTGAAAATGTTGTCAGCAGAGAACTACGATCTGTTGCTGACTGATATCAATATGCCGATTATGGACGGTTTGAAACTGATTAGCCTGTTGCGTAATGACAGTCAGTATAATGCGATGCCGATTATTGTTATCACCACCGAAGGGTCAGCGCTCGATCGTGAGCGTGCTACAGCGCTCGGGGCGAATGAGTATCTTCCCAAGCCGATTCAGACGGCCCGAATTCTTGAGGTGACCCGACAATTGCTCGGTATGGAAGAATGAGTCGGGACAGCTAAGCTCCAGACTTGACAGTTACTGGTGAACATGCAATAAGACGCCAATCCAGATTAATTAGACAAGCAGATAAAATTCAGGAGGATCCTTTGTCAAAGGAAGAAGCAATAGAGGTTGAAGGAACAGTTGTCGAGCCATTGCCGAACGCAATGTTCCGGGTGAAACTCGATAACGATCACGTCGTTCTCGCACACATTTCCGGGAAAATGCGCAAGTACTATATTCGTATCCTCCCTGGTGATCGTGTGACCGTTGAGCTGTCACCTTACGACCTGACCCGCGGAAGAATCACTTATCGAGCGAAATAATGCTCGACACTGTTGCAGCCTGTGCTGATACGGTGTCCACAAAATAGTGGATCGGTTGATCCCAATCAGAAAATTTAAACTCGATACCGGCCTGTGCCGGTTTTCGTGTATATACTAGCCAAGTTTGAACTGTTAAGAGTGACGACCAGTCGTGTCGTTACGGAGGTTATATGGATAAGCAGTACATCCCGAAAGACGTCGAGCAGAAGTGGCAACAGAAGTGGCAACAGGAGCAGGCATTTCGGGCGACTGAGAAGTCTGACAAGCCGAAATACTATCTGTTGGAAATGTTTCCGTACCCGTCCGGTCGGATTCATATGGGGCATGTCCGAAATTATGCCATCGGCGATGTCGTTGCTCGATTTAAAAGGATGCAGGGTTTCAACGTGCTGCATCCGATGGGTTGGGACGCTTTTGGGATGCCAGCAGAAAATGCAGCGATAGAACACAAAACCCATCCTGCAAAATGGACCTATGAAAACATCGACAGCATGCGTCAGCAG